>NZ_JABXEM010000004.1:0-104966 GCF_013372595.1 Myxococcus sp. AM011 | reverse complement strand
GTGCGGGCGGGGCCTTCTGCGCCAGTGCGAGTGGAGCCGCGGGTGCGGGTTCCGGTGCCTCCGGCTCCTTGCGAGTCGCTGGCACGTAGGACACAGGGTAGGTGGTGGGCGGAGAGGCCTTCACCGACAGGTCGCCCGCCAGCGCGAGCTCTACCGCGAGCCTGTCATTCACCGCGCCCTCGAGGACGAAGTACACCTCGGCCCACTCGCTCGTGCCCGGGCGGAGGCGGAAGCCCCCAGGCTGGGCGACGGCATCGGCTCCCGTCACGTCCTTCACCACCATCCGGACGTCCGTGTTGCCCGCCACCCGCATCACCACGTCCACGGGCTGTGAGCTGGCGAACTCCAGGGGCGCCTGTCCGCTCCGCTTCGCGGGACTCACCCGCACGAGCAGCCGCTGCACGCCCATGGCGGCGCTGGCGGGCTCGCATTCGATGGCGAAGCGCAGGCCGGTGTCCGCGGCGGCGCGCTTGCGCGAGACGTGCAGCACGGGGATGACGCGCTCCTGGAGCGAGTTGCCGCCGTGGGTGAACGAGCCCGGCGCGCGGCCCACGTCGTACTCGGCGGTGTCCTCGCGGAACACCAGGAAGCCCGGGGCCTCGTAGTGCAGCGAGGCGAGCGGCACGCAGAGGTGGCCCGCGTCCGTCCGCTCCATGTCGCTGAAGACGTAGCGCCGGTCCGCCTGCCCGCGCGCGCCGAACCCCTGCGTCCGCACTCCGCGCTGGAGCAGGAAGCCGTGGTCCGAGGTGAAGACGAACTGCTGCACGCCGGCCAGTTCGAGCTGGTGCCTCGCGGCGACGATGTCCCGGATGATGCCTCCGAAGACGCGGACCCCGAAGTCGGCCTCGCCGGCCTGGTCGATGTCGAGCCCGTGGACGACGATGAGCTGCGCCTGCTCGACGCGCTTCTTCAGCCGCGCCACCGACGTCTGGCCCACCTCCGCCAGCGGGAGCTGGAGCGGCGCCTTTCCGGCCGTGCGCGAGCCCATCACCTTCACCCGGTCATCGGGGCGGGTGACGGTGCCCTCGCCGGTGCGGAAGCCGGTGAAGCGGCCGTCTTTCACCAATGGAGTGAGCCGGCCGTCGCGCTCGATGGGGGGCAGGGCGTTCATGCCCACGGCGGTGACGGTGGGCAGCTCGGCCAGCCGGGCGCGCAGGTCCACCTGGACGCCGCTGCCCAGCAGTTCGTCGCGCAGCTCCAGCGCCATCTCGAAGCGGAGCGCGTCCAGCACGAAGAGGGCCACCTTCTCCCCGGTGCCCAGCAGCGGCAGGACGGCCTGGTCGAAGAGGCTCCGCTGTTGCAACTCGGGAGGGGGCAGGGCGCCGTGCTCGCGGCACACGCGCGCGAAGTCCCTCGCGAGCACGTCCGCCCAGTCCGCCCACGCGAAGCGCAGCTTCTCGAAGGCCAGGTTGAGCGCGGTGAGCTCCGGCAGTAGGGGCCCGTAGAGCGCGGCGTGGCGCTGCTCGAAGTGGCGGTGGGCCAGGTCCACGGGCGCGGCGGCCTCGGTGTAGCGCTGGACGGCCTCTTCCAGCCCGGTGACGCGCTCCAGCGGACGCGGGGCGCCCAGCAGCGCGACGCCCAGCCGCGCCGCGTCGCCCACCAGCGTCCAGGCCCACTGGCGCGGCGGCTCCTGCTTCACCCAGAAGCCCTGGCTCGCCTCATGCGCCTCCACCCAGTGCAGGGCCTGCGCATATTCACCGGCTGCCAGCGCCTGCACCGCGCCCCGGTAGATGGTGAGTGCTTCGAACTGGAAGGTGTCGATGCGGCCCAGGTCCTTCGGCTCGGTGTCCTCCTTGTCGCGAAGCCACAGCTCCACGCCGAGCGCCCACGTCCGGTAGCGCTCCGGCTGCTGCTGGCGGAGCCGGGTGGCCTCCTGCTGGCAGCGTTGGACGGTCTGCGGCGGCAGGTCCTTGAGCCGGGCTAGGTCGAGATGGCGCGGCGGCCGGCGAAGGTCATGCACGAACTCGACGCAGAGCAGCCAGGCGACGACGGACTCGGTCAACTCGGGGAGGGTGGCGAACCACGGGCCGTCGGTGCCGAAGAGCGTCTCGGCTCGGGCGCGGAGAGCGGACTCCACGCCCTGGAGGTTGGCCGCCTCGGTGCCGGTGAGCTGGTTGAGGAGCTCCGGGGCACTCAGACGGGAGATCCACTCGACGTGGGTGTCCACTGTGGGGGCTCCCGACTCGGCGAGCCACACGTCGGCGGCCGCGAGGGTGAGGCCGGGAGCGGCGACGAAGGCCTCGATGTCCGGCAGCGTCCGGCGGCCGTTGGCGGCGGCGCTGACGAGCGAGGCAAGGTTCTGCTGGAAGGGGTGCGCGCTCTCGTAGAGCTCGAGAAGGGGCGTGCCCCGGACTGAGCTGGGGCTCTGCTGCGCGGGGAGGTTGTTGTAGCCGGGGAGGTGGACGAGCAGGAGCGGCTTGTCGATGGTGCTGCCCTCGTGCTCGAGCGCGAGCATCAGCTCCAGGAAACTGTCGCGGAACGCGAGCACCGGCACCGGGAACTGTTTCGCCTGGGCGCGGAGGCGCAGCGCATCGACGAATCCCGTGTAGTGGCCCTCCACGTCCAGCCACACGACGAGCTTCTTGTCGCTCAGCGTGGAGAGGAGCTTCTGCTCGAGGAATGCGCTGACCGGGCCGAAAGAAGTTGTCATGCGGACACGGCCTCCTCGTCCTCGTCTCCCTCCGCTTCGGAGAGGTCGAGCTCCTCCTGATCCTGCTTCCGGGCCTTGCGCTCGCGTCGGGCCTGCTCCGCCACTTCGAGTTCCCGCGCTCGCGCGGGTTGCTTGTCGAGGAAGGCGGCGCGCAGGGCGCCCGAGTCCTTCTCATCCAGCTTGAAGTCCGGGCCGATCTCGTTTTGGAGCCGGAGTTCCCACTGGTAAGCCTTCTCCGGGTGGTACTTCCAGAAGCCTCCGTGGGCCACCGCTAGCGACGGGTCTTTCTGGCACTTCGCGTCTACGCGGTCAGGGAAATAGCGGGCGGCGAGGTGGGACCAGTCGTAGTCCTTTCGGCCCTTCGCATTGGCGAGCTCCTTCCACCACTTCTTCGGGTCCTTCCAAGCGGGATCGAGCAGCGGCCAGAGCGCACTGCTGTTCACCATGACGCCGTCGTCAATGTCCATGCGGTAGGGTGCGTCCACTTCACGAGGCTTCGTCTTGTCGTCCGGAGCGGGAGGGCCCTTCTCGGCGACCTCTCGCACCTTCTGGATGAACTCTTCCAGTTCCTCCAGCCACTTCATGTGCTGGGCGTAGTTCTTCTCGACGGCGGCGCGGATCCTCCTGTCCGGATTGTTGCGAGCGCTTCGCATGTCCACGAGAGCACCCTGGATCGCTCTTTGATCTGGGAGGAGGTGGTCGGCGAGAAGGGTGCTTAGTGTTGCCTCTGTCCAGCAATGGACCGAGATGAACGCGACGAACGACTTCTTCGCCGAGGACAGCGGGAAGTAGATCGGGCGGTTTTCATAG
Organism: Myxococcus sp. AM011; assembly: GCF_013372595.1. NCBI lineage: Bacteria > Pseudomonadati > Myxococcota > Myxococcia > Myxococcales > Myxococcaceae > Myxococcus > Myxococcus sp. AM011. The sequence goes on along the minus strand of NZ_JABXEM010000004.1, from coordinate 101,506 downwards.
AGTTGGCGATGGTAGTCAAAGAAGCCTTCGCGTAGCCAGACGGAGACGTGTCCACCCGAATGGCCGCTTTTCGTAAATGCCTGTTGCAGCTTTGCCACAGTGTCGTCAGCCGAGTGGATGCCTCTTCGAGCGGACACATACAACATGGGGAAAGCGACGGATGCCTTCGATGCGCTGCCAGCGTCGCGTATGCCGCCGTGCTCAGAGAATCGGCTGAGCGCTACTCCGATCTGAAAGCTTAGTTCAGCGGTTGCGTCACTTGGATCCGGCATCGGCCTCCACGGCGGGAGCGTTGATTCTTCCAGTCTGTCTACGGCGCTACGAGCCCACTGTTGCGCGTATTCCCAAGATGCGGGGCCGGGCTTGAAGAATTCAATTGACGTCTCACGACGTTTTTCGTGCTCGGAAAACGACTCCTCGACTTGACGAAAGATGGCTTCTGAGTCTCGGATATGGAAAAGCGGTAGGCGATTGACGTCGGCAATCTCAAAGCCCATCCCCGCGCTAAGTGACTTCATGATGTGCTTAGCGTGGCTTGAGTTCAGAAGGCAAATCGCAGCCGCAACTTCCGGTCCCGGTGGGTAGAGCGAACATCCCTTTTTGCCGATGAGCCCCGGTGTTCGGTGCACCCGAGCTTCGAACTGAATTGATATCATTGAGAAGGCTATCCCTCTCTTGTAATAGTGTTCTGGATTCCCAAAGCGAGGGCTCTTGGAGACCTCTCTAAACATGGCCAATTCAAGTCCGCCATGGTGAAAATTTATGGCAAAGCGGGCCGGCTCAAACCAAGCCAGTCCCTTGGCACCCATCGTGAAGTAGGACCAGTGGCTCGTAGGTTTGTTGCCGACGTGGACTTCCCAGATGTATCGAGTGAAGCGTGTATCGTCGCCAGTGACGATGCCAGCTTCGGCTGGCCACTTGTTGCCAAGTTTTTCCGATTGGGTGTATGCTTCACGCACCGCTGCGGGCCACCAATAAATGACTGGCGTGCCGTCAATAGCGCTAAGGAAATTCGTAGAGAAGTCGTGCATGCCCGTCTGGGAATGTAGCGATGCGCGCCGACGGTCGGGCTTGCCAGCATCCCTTGTTGGATCTGAAAGAGGGGCGGCTTGGATGCCTATCGAACTAGACTGCGGAGGGATCTGTCTCACTACGGCCAATGCAGTGGAAATGATGTCATCCATTGACCGGGAACTGAACGCGCCAGTCCCTATGTCTGCGATCAATGAGAGATGGTGTCGGCTCAAGAGCCAAGTACGCAGGCTCTCGAATTGTCCTAGAAACATCCAGCCTCGCATCGTAACCATCGCGGAAGCGCCACCAGGTCGGCACAGGTCCAGGCCGCGCTCCAGGAACGCGGCGTATAGATCTGCCTTCCCGCGTGGATAGTGCTTCGCGATGTATCCGGCATCCTTCATCCGGGACGTGCCCTGGTACGGCGGATTGGCAACGACAAGATGGTACTCGCCATCGCGGACGATACTGGCGAACCGGAGCCCGGCCGTGAGTTGCCTGCCTCGCAGCCTGAGCCCCAAATCCTCCTCCCCCGAGTGGTCCGCGAGGAACGCATTCAGGCGCTCAAGGATGAGCTTCTTCGCGTCCTTCTTGTCCACAGCGATGCGCTTCTGATCCTCCGCTCCCGCGAACAGGTCGCCTTGCCGGCGCGCCTTTCCGAGCTTGCCCTCGTAGGCATTGATGGCGCGGTCCACGGCGTCACCCACCTTGAGCAGCGTGCCCAGGTGGTCCACGCCTTTGAGTACGTCCAGCAGTTGCCGGGTCAACTCTGGCGGGATGCCAGTCTCCAGCTCGATGTCCCGCTCCAGCTTGAGCAGCGCCGGATCCTTCTGGTCGAGCGCAGACAGCCGCAATGCCGGAGCAACCAAGTTCACCTGTCTGGGTGACGCTTCCTTCGCGAGCGTGCGAGCCTTGAGGAAGGTCGCCGCAGCGGCGATCTGCACCGCGCGCGGGTCGATGTCCACGCCGTGCAGGTTGTTCTCAAGAATCCACTCGGCGATCTCACGGTCCGACCAGCTCTCGCCACGGTGCCGCGCCTCCTCGCGGTAGAACTCCACGAGCAGGTCGAAGGCGACCACGAGGAAGTGGCCGCTGCCGCACGCCGGGTCGATCAGCTTGAACTCCCGGATAGACGCGGGGGCATGATTCACCACGTCGTCAGGCAGAGGCTGGGGCACGTAGTACTTCCAGCACTCTTCGAGCGTCCCCTCTGTAGGCATAAGCGCATCCAGCGCCACTGCGCCGGCCTCACGCTTCTTTCTCCACTCTGCCCGGCGCTCGTCCAGGGACTTGAGGATGCCGCGCTGCTCGACCTCCGCCACCCACCCGTTCTTGCGGCACATCGCTAGCCAAGTGGGGCTGAGCGAGTTTTGGAGCAGCCACTCCACCATGTACCGCTCGGTGAACATCTGCGTCTTGGACGCGAGTTCGTGCGGCTCCAACTTCTCTCTATCGAGAAGCTTCTTATCTAGCGCCTCACGGTCCGGGTCATTCCAGTACTGGTAGACCCAGCCGAGTGTCATGTCGTCGCGCCAGGCCTCCGCCGGCACCTCGTCGAGCTCCTCGACCACCGCGCGCAGTGTGGCGGGCGAGGCGGGGAACAGGGAAGTGAGGCCCACCTCACCGAACAACCCAGGGAGCTGCGCCGCCAGTTCGTCGAACAGGAGCCGGAGCAGGACGCCGTAGCCCTGGGTCTCGTCCTCAAGAAATCCTGGCGAGTACTCACGGAACTGCTGGTAGCCCAGACTCTTCCAACCGCCCGTCACCACCACCGGCCTGGACAGGCCCACCGCCTCCAAGTGCCGGATCAGCACCAAGCGATTCAGCAGCGTGGCGCCAGCCTCCTTGACGGCGTTCTCCAGCGCCCGCTTTCGATCCTCCGTCGTGCCACCTTCCTCCGCCGCGCGCTCTGCGAGCGCGGACTCCAGCCGCCTCCGATGCTCGCGCATCGTCTGGGACAGGCTCGCCTTCGCGAAGGGGACATTCAGCTGATACCGCTGCTCCGCGTACCCGCGCAGCTCCTCGAGGAGCTTGACCCGGAGGTCCCGGATGGTCTTCCGGAGCGCCGCCTTGGACTCAGGGGTGAGACGCGCCGACAGGTTGCCGTTCATCCAAGCCTCACTTTGTGCCCGCGCTCGAGCTGCTGGGTGACGCGCTCACGAATCTCATCCAGCACACGCCCGAGCTCGTCCGTGTCCGCCACCTCGCGCCCGCGCAGGTTGAGCTCCACCCGGACCACCGGCTTCTGGTCCTTCGCGGAGACGAGCTCATCCAGGGTCGCCTCCGCATCCTCCGCCGCTTTGTCGAGCCGCTGGAGGAAGTCCATCCGGAGCTCGTACAGCGTGGGGGCGATGGCCTCCGGCGAGCTGCGCGCCAGCGACTGCCCGATGGGCCGGAACACCTGGTGCGTCTCGTCGTCGTTCAGCTTCTCGAATCCGGCCCGCTGGCGCAGCCGGGCCCGGACCGCCTCGGCGCGCTTCTCCTGGTCCTCGAGGAGCGTGCCGCGCCGCAGCCGGTAGTGCGCGCGGATGCGCTCAAGCGGCGCGTCGATGGAGCCCAGATCCACCCACGGTCTCCGTCCGCCAAGCTGCGCTTCCACGGCCTTGACGTCCTCCGCTACCGCCTCCGAGGAGCCGTCCTTGACGAGTTGCTGGACGTGGTGGTCGCGGACGTCCGCGGCGGCCCGGACGCGCTGGATGACCTCCTCCGTCAGGTCCGTGTAGAGCCGGTTGAGGAGCTGGGCGCCTTCCTGCAACGCGGGTAGCGCCTCCTTGAGGGCCCGCACCGTCGGGTCGATGTCGCGCACCCGTCGGCAGGACTCCAGCGCGGCGGCGAGCTTCTGGAGCGGTTCCTCCGGCGCGGGCCGTCCAGGCAGCACGCTGAAGCGCTGCTCCAGCGTGCGGAGCCTCTCGCGGAGCGGAGCGAAGTGCTCGAAGACCGCGGCGGCCAGAGCCTCGTCGATGGGCTCGACGTCCTTGCCGAGCAGCTCGAAGAAGCGCCGCATCGCAGTCCTGTCCCGGGGCGTCACCGTCTCGTCGCGGTTGGGAAACAGGCTGGCTCGCTTGAGCTTCGTGACCTGGAGGAACACCTCCCTCGCGCTGGCGTCCATAGGCGAGGTGAGGACGGTGCCGTCCTCCGTCTTCACCTTCACCTTGCGCGCGCGCAGCAGGGCGAGCAGGCACGCGCGGACCACGTCCGGCGGGTAGCCGTAGGGCGGGCGTGCGAAGTCCTGCAGGAGCACGTTGCCCGCCGTGCCGTCGTGCTTGTCGACATACGAGAGGATGGCCGAGGGCACCGTGCCCTGGCAGCTCGGGAGGAAGTGGACGCCGTCCTGGGTTAGCAGCCCCAGTCCCTGCTCGAGGAACTTCTGCGAGACTCCCGCGAGCGTCGGCGCGAGCAGTTGCTCCAGCTCCCTGTCCGGCACCGCCACGTCGGTGTGGTGGGTGTAGAGCTGGGGAAGGCGCGCGCTGCCCACCGCGGACATGATGGTGCTGAAGGTGCCGCCGTGGTCCTTCGCCGGCTGGTGCTGGCCTCGGAAGTAGAGGTCGCCTTCCACGAAGGTGCGCTCAACGAAGGCGCGGGCCTTCGTCTCCAGGTCCTCGGCGCGGATCTCCTCGTCGAAGAGCAGCCGCTGCCGCTCCTTGGACATGGAGGCCTTCCGGGGGGCGTACTTGGCAATCATGCCTCGGGACTGGCCTAGCTCCCTGAGCGTGTCGCCCAGCTCGCTCTCGCCCGCGACCCAGACGATGCGGTCTTCGAGCTGCTTCTCAGCGCTGCGCTTCGACCACTCGGTGGGGGAGCGGTCCGCCTTCCCGGAGAGAAAGCGGAAGTCGAGCGTCACTGCGGCCTCGTCGCCCGCGTTGAGCAGTCGCTCGTCCTTCAGCTGCCGCCCGTCAGAGAAGTACGCGGTCCAGTAGAAGGCGCGGCCCTTCAGGCGCGGGCGCTCCGGATCGCGCATCAGCTCCGCCAGCTTCTCGCGGACCAGCCGGTGGCGGTCGTCGATGCTGACGGGCACCTCCTCGCGATCGCGCTGCCACTCCTGCCCGGCGGAGCTCTGGATTTTATAGCCCTCCTTCTCCGAGAACCCGATGAGGTTCAGGTTCCGGAGCCGCTCCAGCGCTGGCTTCACCTCGTTGAGCGGGTTGCCGTCGCCCAGCCGCGAGTAGAGGCACGAGGCAATCAGCTCCTGGGTGACGCTCGTCTTGTCGTTGTTGAGCTCGAGCAGCGCGATGGCCTTCACCACCCTCCGGGCCCAGGCATCGTCGGCGAGCGCCTGCTGCGAGAGGATGCGTGCCATCGCCGCCTGCACATCCGAATCGAACGCCGTCTGCTGGACGTCGTAGATGAGGTCGAGCGTGACGAGCTCGCCCACGTCCCGGGTGGCCAGCTTCTGCTCACGGAACAGCTCGCCCAGGAGCTGGAGGAGGCCGCGGATGGCGTAGTCGTCCCCCTGGGTGCGCGTGGAGCGCTGGCGGAGGCTCGTCGTCAGCGCCATGAGCAGGTCCACCTGCCCGGGCAGCATGGGGTAGACCTCGACGAAGTCCTCCTCGGTGAGGCCGCCGCACTCGTATCCGAACAGCTTGAGCTGCGCGCCGTACAGGCCGAAGAGGCGCCGCAGCTCCGGCTCACCGTCGCGGTGCTTCTTCAGCAGGCGTCGGTGCACCACGTCCCGGATGTTGGTGGTGGCCAGGTGCACCCGCAGCGACGGCGGGAAGCGGTCCTTCAGCTTGCCGATGGCGACGTTGGTGGACGCCTCCTCCAGCTTCTGCTGGCCGGTGGCGAGCAGCCAGGCCTTGCCCTTCAGCCGCTGGCCCAGCTCCGAGACGAAGCTCTGCAGCTTGAGCATCCGGTCGTCGTTCTGGTGGACGTACTGACTGACCTCGTCCACGACGATGAAGAGCGTCTTCCCGGGAGCCCGGCGCGAGAGCATGGCTTCCAGGTTCCGTACCGTCTCCGCCGAGCTCAGGCCGGTGTGGCGCGAGGTGCCCACTCGGCTGTCGAACCAGGTCATGGTGCCCGAGTAGGTCGCCGGCTCCATCACGCTGATGATGCGGGAGAAGTGCTCATCCGCCCGGGCCGTGGTGCGGACCTCGCTCCACTCGCGGCCGAGCGTCCGCCGGGCTACCTCGAGGAAGTGCTCCCACTGCTGGTCCTTCTCCAGGCGCAGCTCCGCATCCGCGACCAGCGGGTCAGTGCTGTAGCCCAGCCGCCGCTGCACCATCCGCGCGACGGCGGAGTGGATGTGCTCCCCGTCGTTCGCCTCGCCGCCAATGTCGAAGACGACGGCGAGGGAGTCCACCTTGCGCGCCAGATTCTCCCACGCGTCCACCAGCGCCTTGCGGTTCGGCGAGTCGTCCCGCGCGAGCAGGGCCTCGGACAGCTTCCGGCCGTCGGGCAGCGGGCGGCCGTCGAGCGCGAGGCCGAGGAGCTTGGCGAAGCTCGACTTGCCGGAGCCATAGAAGCCGGAGATCCACGAGGCGGGCAGCTCCGGGCCGGGCTTCTTGTCCAGCTCGCGGGCGATGTTGTTGAGCAGGCGGACGTACTGCTCGTGGATGCCCAGAGGGACGCGGCGGTGGCGCTCGTCGGCCTCGGGGTATCCGCCGGTGATGATGTACTCGCTCACCTCGTCGGCGAGCTTCTCGGGGCTCTGCTCGTGAAAGTAGACGACGGGCGGGATGTCGCGCGTGACGTCACGAGCGAAGAGGTCGGAGATCTTCAAGGGAAGGCTCACTTTCAGGCGTAGATGCGCGGCCGGTAGTCGCGGTCGGGCTCCAGCTCCTGCATGAACGAAAGGCCACCGTCCCGCTGCTCACCGGGGTAGAGCAGCACGACGGGCACGTTGTCGGTGCGGCCGCCCAGGTGCTTGAGCAGCGCGGACGAGCGGAAGAACGGGTAGAGCGCGCCGATGCGGCCGAGCAGCACCAGGGTGCGGTCCGGGTCCGCGGGGCGCCGCTCGCGGAAGGCCTTGATGCGCTGCTCGATGTCCGCCGCGAGCCCCCCCGGCCCGTCGATGTGCTCGGCGAGCCGCTGCCGGAGGTCGTTCATGGCGCGCTCGGGCGAGCGGGCGTGGAGGCGGCGCTCCCGCTCCACCAGGGACTGGAGCTCCTCGGCTCCGAGCCGCGTGCGGAGCCGCTCGAAGAGGACCTGGTGCAGCGCCAGGGAATCGACGGCCCAGTGCTCGGCCTCGAGCCGGCCAATCATCGTGCGGAGCAGCTGGCGGAGCTGGAACTCCTTGTCGGGCCGGTAGACCAGGATGGCGAAGTTGTGGTTGCGCATGGTGCTGATGCGCGGACCGGTGGGGGCGGTGAGGTCCCGTTCCAGGGCCATGACGGCGCCAGCGAGCCCCTCGCCAGGGTAGAGGTCGTCCGTCATCCGAGTGCTCCCAGCGGGCTCGCGTTCAGCTCCACCAGCGAGCCCATGCGGCGGTAGGTGACATCGGGAAGCCTCCGCAGGCGGGCGTCGACCGCGTCGTGCGTGAGTCCCACCGAGCGGAGGTAGGGATTGTCTTCCCAGCCACCGGTATGGGTGACGACCTGGAGGAGGCGGACCAGATAGCCGAGCGCCTCGTCGGGGACGCGGGGCAGCAGGGCTATGCGGGGGGCCTTTCCGGCGGAGACCAGGCCGGCCTCGGCGGCGGCCCGGGTGAGCTTGGTGGCGAACCCATAGCGGGTGGCGGGGGCCCAGTCGGCGTCCGGCCGAGCGCCGACCCAGCGCGCGACGGCGTCGGCGTCGAACTCCTTGCGGCCGTCGGCGAGGCGGGCGGGGAGCCAGTCACCAGTGAAGGCGCGGTAGAGCGGGTCCGCGAGCTGCATGTGCCAGTGGCACAGGAGGGGACGGGTGCCGGGGTCCGCCGGGCGCCAGCGCCGCAGCGCCGCGAGCGCGTCCGGGTAGGCGTCGAAGCGGACGGCGAAGTTGGCGAGGAGGAGCTTCACCCGGGCGAGGCTCTTGTTCCCGAACCAGCGCTCCGAGAACGCGCGCTCGACGCGGGCCGGGCCACGGACCTCCGGGTCCACGGCCTCCCAGTAGGCCCGTGACTCCTGCACCGCGAGCGTCAGTCGCAGGATGCGCGTGTGGAACGCGTCGACTTCAGCGCTCGCCACGGTCCGCCTCGGAGAGGATGAAGGAAAGCGGATAGGCCGCGGGAGGCTCGGTGAGCATGACGGCGGCGAACCGCCGGGCCTGGAAGACGGGCCCCTCTTCGGATCGAGCCTTCAGCTGCCGGGCTCCGAAGGCGGCGACCTTGTACGCGACGTCGAGGTTGGGGCTGTAGAGGCGCGAGAAGAGGGCCTCACGGTCGAACGGCGCACCGGTGACCTGGAGGAGTGGGAGGACCTCGACGGGCGGGTGCGCCTCGAGCTTGTGGTGGGCGAGCCGCTCGTCCAGCGCTTCGTCGATTTCGAAGCCGAAGTGGAAGAGGGTGCGCATGTCGTCCGCGCGAGCACTCTCGCGGCGCAGGCGCTCGTCGACGCGCCGCGCAGCGCGGCGGGCGGCGTCGAGGCCGGCCCAGTGGTGTGTGCGGGGCAGCAGGCGGCGCCAGAGGTCTCCGCCACCGTCCGGGTCGACGAGGTCCGTCTTCCACCAGCCAAGCCGGGGCTGCTGACCGCCGGGGGACTCGCCCGCCCATGCAAGTACGAGCTGAAGGGCTAGAATCTCATCCAGCTGTTCGGAGGCTACGCCGTGCGCCATGCTGGTGGTTGTACCAAAGCCACGCCTTTGAGTGCCGACAGAAGAATCCGCGCACTCACTCTTGAGCTGGCTGGCGCAGGACGCCGGGTGCGAGGCAACGGGCGCATCCCTTTTCCGGGCACCGCCCACATCGCCCAAATCGGAAGGCCTGGGGTGATTCGGAACCCCGTCAGGGTTCGGCCCAGAGGTCACGCCCATGGCGGCGGTCCACCCATCTTGAGCAGCCTCGAGCTCCGGCTCGGCCCCCAGGGCGATCGGTTCAAGAACCCGCGCTTCGTGGAGACCCTCAGCACGCACGAAGCGCCTCCGGGCGGCGTGGATATCTCATGCGGATGGAATCAGCACCGCGATCAATTCGCTCTCGAGAGCGCGAAACGGAAGGCGCTCTTTCTGCAGATGTTGATCGAACCTTCTGTGAAGGGATTCGACATCAGCGCTTTCGGAGCCCGCCAGCCTGTCGCTGCTTTGCGTACGCGCGAGCGCGACCGGACGTTCAAGGATCAGGTTGAGCGATCTGATGAGCTCCCAGTCCTCCAACACTGCGGGACCTTCGGATTTGACCTGGGCACCGAAGACAACCTTCCTCACGACCCCCGAGGCATCGGTCACCCTGTCCCGAACCGCCATGATGACAATCATGGACTCAAGGCCCGGGACCCGGGCCCGTGCATGCTCCAGCTTCTCCCCAACTTCGAGCGCCCGGTTGACGACGATGTGCCCGACCCCGGCGACATCGTCCTTGGTGCGCGTGCGCAGCCGCTCGAACGCCAGCCCATAGCGAGCCTCTAACTTCCAGTCCTCATTGCGCCAGCCGTCGGGTGTGAGGAAGGTGATCCGGTTGCCTTCCTGCTCCGGCCTCCGTCCCTCCAGGATCAGCAGCCCCTTCATGAACGGAATGAGATCCGGCAGGTCCACCTGTGGGATCTCGGCGACCGTCCTCCCGGAATCGAACTTCGACACGGCGCCGACCATCTTCTCCACGACGCGGACCACCGGTTCGCCCCCGAATGCCGCGGTTCGGGCGTCGAACCACGACGAGAGCTTCTCGCGGGACACAGCTCTCGGCGCGTCCGCGAAGAGTTGCTCGAACAACCCGGGCGGTGACATCCCGAGCACCAGCTGCAACATGTCCTCGGGATCGTCCATCGCGCGGGTGAACGCTTGCGAGATCCGCTGGAGCTTCTGCTCAAGGCATTCCCAGATCCGGCTCTCGAGGGTGTCGGGGTTCCTCAGGTTGAACACGTGCACCGGCTCCCGCTGGCCATATCGGCTCAGGCGGCCGACGCGCTGGTGCATGCGCATCGGATTCCACGGCAGATCGACGTGGATGAGCGCCGAGCAGCGCTCCTGCAGGTCGATGCCCTCGCCAGCAGCCTCCGTCGAGACGAGGAAGCGAGCCTTGCCCTCGTTGAACGCTTTGGCCGCGTCCGCGCGCTTGGACTGCAGCGTCGTCGTTCCTCCCGCCGTGGTGCGCACCTCCTCAAGGTAGCCTTCCCCTGTCGCCCCGACCGTTGGAGGCACTGGAGTCCTTGGCGAAAGCCGGTGACTCCAGGGCCTTCACCTTTTGGGCTCCCGGACTCCCTCAGCAAACAGAGACATCGCCTCGGACTCCAGTCAGCAACCGCTTTTCTCTCGGTGAACACAACCTGGGGCCTCCTCCATGGGTCCATGCCTGCTTCCTCTGGGGGCATGGACCCATGTGAGCACTCCTGGCGCGGACGCCGCTCCTCAGGACTCCTCTTCCAACTCGGCCATCATCCGGCTCAGTTCCTCGGGGTCGACCTGAGACGTGAGCGCGGCTTCGATGTGAGTGGAGAGGTTGGCGATGGTGGGGGTTTCGAAGATCTCTCTCAGCGGCAGTTGCACACCGAAGAGCTCATCGACTCGCGAGATGGCTTGTGTGGCCAGCAGTGAGTGGCCGCCCAACTCGAAGAAGCTGTCGTTGCGGCCAACCTGCTCGACGCCCAGTAGCTCCATGAAGATGGCGCCGAGCTGCGTTTCGATTTCGCCCCGTGGCGGCTCGAAGTCCACTCCCTGCAGCAGGGCCCGGTCCGGAGCGGGCAGAGCGTTGCGGTCGAGCTTGTCGTTGGAGGTGAGGGGCAGGGCCTTCAGTGTGACGAAGGCGGAGGGCACCATGTACTCGGGCAGCCGCTGGAGCAGGTGGGCTCGCAGCGCGGCCGTGTCCAACTCGTGGCCGCCCACCAGCACGGCGTAAGCGACGAGTCGGCTGTCACCGGGCACGTCTTCGCGCACGAGGGCGACGGCCTCGTGGATGGAAGGGTGCTGAGCGAGCACGGCTTCGACTTCGCCCAGTTCAATGCGGAAGCCACGCAGCTTCACCTGAGAGTCGGCCCGGCCAAGGAAGTCGAGCTCACCCGAGGCCAGCCACCGCACGCGGTCCCCGGTGCGGTACAGGCGCGTGCCGGGCTGGGTAGTGAAGGGGTTGGGGACGAAGCGCTCGGCGGTGAGGTCTGCGCGGTGCAGGTAGCCACGGGCGAGGCCGGGGCCGCCGACGAAGAGCTCTCCCGGGACGCCGAGGGGCACCGGGTGCAGGGCGGAGTCGAGGACGTACAACTGCACGTTGGGCAGTGCGCGACCAATGGTGAGGTGATTGGGATTGACGGGGCCGGGAGTCACCGAGGCGCAGACGGTGACTTCGGTGGGGCCGTAGGCATTGAGAAGCAGGCGTCCCTGGCCCCAGCGTCGGGCCAACTCAGCGGGCAATGCCTCACCGGCGGAGGCGAGCGTGCGCAGCGAGTCCAGGCCGTCGGGTGAAGTCTGTGCCAGCACCGAGGGCGTGAGGGTGGCGGTGGTGATGGCTTGCTTCTGCAGCAGCGAGTGCAAGGGCAGGCCGGGCATGAGGGCGTCGCGCGGCGCGAGGCAAAGCTGGGCGCCGCTGAGAAGGGCGGAGAAGCATTCCCACACCGAGGCGTCGAAGCCGAAGGCGGCGAATTGCAGTGCCTTCTGTCCCGGCTCCAGGCGCAGCGCGCCCGCGGCGGCGAGGGCGGTATTGCACAAGCCCCGGTGCGTCAGCAGTGTGCCCTTGGGTTGGCCAGTGGAGCCGGAGGTGAAGATGACGTAGGCCAAATGGTCGGCCTGGGCCACGGGCGTCAGGTCGTCGTCGGGAAGCGAAGCGAGCTGGGCCCAGTCGGAGTCGAGGCAGAAGAGCATCTCACTCTGGCTGGGGAGCTCGTCGGCGAGGTGCTGCTGGGTGAGGAGCACGGGGACGGCGGCCTGCTGAAGCATGAAGGCCAGACGCTGGGCGGGGTAGCTGGAGTCCAGCGGGACATAGGCGCCACCGGCCTTGAGGACGCCGAGGATGCCCACCACCATGTCGAGGGAGCGCTCGACGCAAAGGCCGACGAGAGTATCGGGGCCGACGCCGAGGGAGCGCAGGTGGCGAGCGAGTTGGTTGGAGCGGGAGTTGAGCTGGAGATAGGTGAGGGAGGAGGACTCGAAGCTGACGGCGGGAGCGTGAGGCGTACGCTGAACCTGGGCTTCGAAGAGCTGGTGAGCGGTGGTGTCCGGACGCGCCTGGTGCGTCTGATTCCAGTCCACCAGCACCTGCTGGCGCTCGGCGGCCGGCAACATGGACAACTGGGAGAGGCGTTTGCTGGGAGCGGCCACGGCCGATTCCAGCAGCGTCTTCAGGTGGCCCACCATCCGCTCGATGGTCCGCGCCTCGAACAGGTCAGTGCTGTACTCGCAAGAAGCCGTGAGGCCATGCTCGGTCTCATTGAATGACAGCGTGAGGTCGAACTTGGCGGTGCGGTGGTCCACCGGCACCAGCTCCAGCGTGAGGCCTGGCAGCTCCAGTTTGGATTGAGGCTGGTTCTGGAGGACGAGCTTGACCTGGAAGAGGGGCGCGTGGCCGAGGCTGCGCTCGGGGTTGAGTTCGCGCACCAGCTCCTCGAAGGGCACGTCCTGGTGGGCGTAGGCGCCCAGTGAGGCCTCGCGCACGCGGCCGAGCAGCTCGCGGAAGGTGGGGTCACCGTCGAGCTTCGTGCGCATGACGAGCTGGTTGATGAAGAAGCCGATGAGGCCTTCGGTCTCCGAGTGGGTGCGGTTGGCGATGTCGGTGCCGACGACGATGTCCGTTTGTCCGGAGTAGCGGGCCAGCAGCACGTCGAAGGCGGCCAGCAGCGTCATGTACAGCGTGACGCCCTCTCGCTGGCTCATCGTCTTCATCGCGGTCACGAGCTCCACGGAGAGCCCGAACTGGTAGTTCTCTCCGCGGACGGTGCGGCTCGTCGGGCGCGGCTTGTCGGTGGGCAGTTCGAGCAACTGCGGGATGCCGTCGAGTTGCTGGCGCCACCAGCCGAGTTGACTCTGGAGCACCTCACCCGCCAACCACTGGCGCTGCCACGCGGCGTAGTCGGCGTATTGGATGGCCAGCTCGGGCAGCGGCGAGGGCTGACCCGCGATGAGTGCCCCATAGCCCGTGGCCACCTCGCGCACGAGGATGCTCATGGACCAACCGTCCGAGATGATGTGGTGCATCGTCAGCAGCAGCACATGTCTGCGCTCAGCCAGTCGCAGCAGCGTGACGCGCATCAGCGGCGCCCGCGCCAACTCGAAGGGACGCTTTGCCTCTTCGTTGGAAAGTCGCTCTACCTCGGCCTCCAGCTCGGTGGACGGCACACCGGACAGGTCCAGCACAGGCAGAGGCAGCGTCAACTCGGGGGCGATGTGCTGCACCATGGAGCCCTGCTCCGCATGGAACGTGGCTCGCAGTCCCTCATGGCGGCGGATGAGCTCGTTGAAGCTCTTCTCCAGCGCGGAGGCGTCCAGCACGCCCTCCAGCCGCAGGACCGCCGGCATGTTGTAGAGCGGGCTGTCCGGCTCGAGCTGGTTGAGGAACAAGAGGCGGTGCTGAGCGAACGACAGCGGCAATGCGCTCCCTCGCGCATGGGGTCGGATTGGCGGAGCCTGGACTCCATGCCCGGCCCGTGCCGCCGCCTCGACGCGCGCCGAGAGCGCTGCCACGGTGCGCAGCTCGAAGAGGTCGCTCAGCGGCACTTCCACCTGGAAGGCATTGCGAATGCGGCTGATGACCTGGGTGGCCAGCAGTGAGTGGCCGCCAAGGTCGAAGAAGTCATCATCCGTGCTCATCACATCCACGGCCAGCAGCTCACGCCAGATGGCGGCGATGATCTCCTCCGCCGGCGTACGCGGAGCGATGAAGGGCTTGGCCTTCTCGCGCGAAATCTCCGGAGCGGGCAGCGCGCTGCGGTCGAGCTTGTCGTTGGAGGTGAGGGGCAGGGCCTTCAGTGCGACGAAGGCGGAGGGCACCATGTACTCGGGCAACCGCTGGCGCAGGTGGGCGCGAAGCGCGGCCGTGTCCAACTCGTGGCCGTCAGCCAGCACGGCGTAGGCGACGAGGCGGCTGTCACCGGGCACGTCCTCACGCACGAGGGCGACGGCCTCGTGGATGGACGGGTGCTGAGCGAGCACGGCTTCGACTTCGCCCAACTCAATACGGAAGCCACGCAGCTTCACCTGAGAGTCGGCCCGACCGAGGAAGTCGAGCTCACCCGAGGCCAGCCACCGGACGCGGTCCCCGGTGCGGTACAGGCGCGCGCCGGGCGTGGTGCTGAAGGGATGGGGGACGAAGCGCTCGGCGGTGAGGTCGGCGCGGTGCAGGTAGCCGCGGGCGAGGCCGGGGCCGCCGACGAAGAGCTCTCCCGGGACGCCGAGGGGCACGGGGTGCAGGGCGGAGTCGAGGACGTACAACTGCACGTTGGGCAGCGCGCGGCCAATGGTGAGGTGATTGGGATTGACGGGGCCGGGAGTCACCGAGGCGCAGACGGTGACTTCGGTGGGGCCGTAGGCGTTGAGAAGCAGGCGTCCCTGGCCCCAGCGTCGGGCCAATTCGGGGGGCAGGGCCTCACCGGCGGAGGCGAGCGTGCGCAGCGAGTCCAGGCCTTCGGGCGAAGTCTGCGCGAGCACCGAGGGCGTGAGGGTGGCGGTGGTGATGGCCTGCTTCTGCAGCAGCGAGTGCAGGGGCAGGCCGGGCATGAGGGCGTCGCGCGGCGCGAGGCAAAGCTGGGCGCCGCTGAGCAGGGCGGAGAAGCATTCCCACACCGAGGCGTCGAAGCCGAAGGCGGCGAATTGCAGTGCCTTCTGTCCTGGCTCCAGGCGCAGCGCGCCCGCGGCGGCGAGGGCGGTGTTGCACAAGCCCCGATGCGTCAGCAGCGTGCCCTTGGGTTGGCCGGTGGAGCCGGAGGTGAAGATGACGTAGGCGAGCTGGTCGGCCTGGGCCACGGGCGTCAGGTCGTCGTCGGGAAGCGAAGAGAGCTGGGCCCAGTCGGAGTCGAGGCAGAAGAGCATCTCACTCTGGCTGGGGAGCTCGTCGGCGAGGTGCTGCTGGGTGAGGAGCACGGGGACGGCGGCCTGCTGAAGCATGAAGGCCAGACGCTGGGCGGGGTAGCTGGAGTCCAGCGGGACATAGGCGCCACCGGCCTTGAGGACGCCGAGGATGCCCACCACCATGTCGAGGGAGCGCTCGACGCAAAGGCCGACGAGGGTATCGGGGCCGACGCCGAGGGAGCGCAGGTGGCGAGCGAGTTGGTTGGAGCGGGAGTTGAGCTGAAGGTAGGTGAGGGAGGAGGACTCGAAGCTGACGGCGGGGGCGTGAGGCGTGCGCTGCACCTGGGCTTCGAAGAGCTGGTGTGCGGTGGAGTCCGGACGCTCCTGGTGCGTCTGGTTCCAGTCCACCAGCACCTGCTGGCGCTCGGCGGCCGGCAGCATGGGCACTTCGCCTAGCGACCCGGAGGCATGCGCCACCACCCCTTCCAGTATCACCTGCCAATGCCCAAGGAGCCGGTCGATGGTCTCGGGACTGAAGCGCGCCTCCTCATACGAGAAGGTGAGCACCAGTTGCGGTCCCGGTGTGATGCCAATCGCCAGTGGATAGTTGGTGTGATCGAAGGTCTGGCTGTCGACCACCTGGAGGGCGCCGGAGCCCTGCCGTAGGGAGGCATCGAGGGGGAAGTTCTCGAAGACCAGCAGCGAGTCGAAAAGCGAAGAGCCGCGAGGCAACTGGCTCCAGGACTGCACCTGCACCAGGGGGGTGTGCTCGTACGCTGCCTGGGCGGACTGGCGCTCCTGAAGCTGGCGCAGCCAGGAGAGCACCGGCTGGTGGGCGTCGAGCTGCACGCGCACCGGCAGCGAGTTGATGAAAAGGCCCATCATGGACTGAGAGGAGGGCAGCTCATCGGGGCGCGCGGCGGAGGTGGCCCCGAAGACGACATCGGAGTCGCCGGAGTAGCGGCTCAGCAGCAGGGCCCAGGAGGCTTGCAGGAGGGTGTTGAGGGTGAGCTGGTGGCCGCGGGCGAAGTCCTGGAGGGCAGAGGTGGAGGAGATGGAGAGCGCCAGGGAGCGCTTCCCCATGGACCTCGGGCCGGACGCCGGGACGGAGGAAGACGCGCCCGGAAGCGGCGTGGGAGAGCGGAAGCCCTGGAGCTTTTCGCGCCAGAAGGACTCGGTGGAGGGGCGCGAGGGGTGGCGCAGCCAGGCGATGTAGTCGCGGTAGAGAGGCCTGGGCTGCAGGCGGGGCGGACGGGAGTGCAGCAGGGCCTCGTACGTGGCGAAGAGGTCCTGCAGAAGCTGACCCACGCTCCAGCCATCCAGGAGCAGGTGGTGCTGGCTCCAGACGAGCTGCCAGGAGGACTCGCCCATGCGGAGGATGGCCAGACGCATGAGGGGAGGGCAGGTCAAGTCGAAGCCGCGAGCGCGGTCCTCGGCGAGGAATGCGTCGCGCTGGGCCTGCTGCTGATCGGCGTCAAGGTCGCGCCAGTCGTGCTGGAGCCAGGGGAGCTCGGCACGCGAGTGCACCACCTGGAGCGGCTCGGTCAGCCCTTCCCACACGAAGCTGGTGCGAAGGACGGGGTTGTGCCGCACCAACAGCTCCCACGCGCTCCGGAAGCGCTGCGGATCGAAGTGGCCCTGGAGTCGGAACGAGGACTGGACGAAGTAGACCCCCGAGTCAGGGGCGAGCAGGGTGTGGAAGAGAATGCCCTGCTGCATCGGGGAGAGCGGGTAGATGTCCTCGAGGTCCGGACCGAGGCGCTTCAGGAGGCGGTCGAGCGCGTCCTGCTCCAGGGCGGCGATTGGGAAGTCCGCCGGAGTGAAGCGGCGCGCGTCCTCGGTGGTGCGCCCGGCGATCAGCGCGCGCAGACCGGACAAGAGCCCCTGCGCGAGCGCCTCCACGGTGGCGCGCTCGTGCAGGTGCGTGCTGTATGTGAAGGACAGATGCAACTGGCCTCCGCGCACGAGTCCACCCACCTCGAGCTGCTGGCTCGACTCGTGGCCTGGAGCCACCGATTCACCCACTGACTCATTCGCCAGGGCGAAGGTGGCGCTGCTAGCGGCGTCGAATTGACCGAGGTAGTTGAAGGAGACCTGGGCGCGCGGAAGGGCGCGGAGGCGAGCGGCGGCCTCTCCAGAGGTGAGATGCCGCAGCAGTCCGTACCCCAGGCCCTTGTTGGGCAGCCGGCGCAGCTCGTCGCGCACGGCGCGCAGCGCGTCGCCCGGCGAGGAGGAGTCGGGCAACTGGAAGAGGACGGGGTAGGTGGCGGTGAACCAGCCGACGGTGCGCGACAGGTCCACGCCCTCGAAGAGGTCCTCGCGGCCATGGCCTTCCAGCTCCACCAGCACGGAGCCGTGGCCCGTCCACTGGCGGAGGGACTGGGTGAGCGCGCCCAGCAGGACGTCCTCGAGGCGGGCCCGGTAGGCGGCGGGCACCTCGTGCAGCAGGGTGCGCGTCTCGTCGGCGTCCAGCGAGAGGCTGAAGGTGCGAGACGAGGCGAAGGTGTTGGGGCCGGCGGCGCGGTCCACCGGAAGCGGACGCACCTGGGCCCTGGCGTCGTTCAGCCAGTAGTCCAACTCGTGCGTCAGTGCTTCGGAGTGGGCGTGCTGCTGGAGCTTCTCGGCCCAGGCCTTGAACGATGTGGACTTGGCCGGCAGCTCGGGCTTCTTGCCCGAGCGCAGCTGGGTGCAGAGGCTCTCCAGGTCCTCGACGAGCACGCGCCAGGAGACGGTGTCGACCGCCAGGTGGTGGGCCACCAGCAGCACACGGGCTGGACGGTCAGCGCCCAGCGAAATGTGGGCGGCGCGTAGCAGCAGGCCCTCCTCCAACGAGAGGCTGGCTTGCAGTCGCGTGGCCTCGGCTTCCAGGGCCTGGGCCTGCTGGGACTCGGGCAGGGAGGTCAGGTCCACGCGCACCAGGTGCAGCGGGGCCTCCAGGCCCGAGGCATGCTGGCTCCATCCGCCCTCGGGCTGGGGCGAGTACTTCATGCGCAGCGCATCGTGGTGCTCGACGAGTCGGCGCAGGGCGTCCTCGAGCACGGAGGCGTCCAGGGGCGTGCGCACCTGCAGCAGCAGGGCCTGGTTGAAGGGGTGCGGCAACGGCGAGGACTCGAAGAAGGCATGCTGCACGGGGGTGAGCGGCACCGGCCCCCGCACCAACCCCTGCTCTCCCAGGTTGGACGGGTCCTGCCGGGCCACCGCGGCCAGCGCTTCCACCGTCTGGTGCTGGAAGAGCTGGCGCGGCGACAACCGCAGCCCGGCCTGGCGCGCCCGCGCCACCACCTGCAGGCTGACAATCGAGTCGCCTCCCAACTCGAAGAAGTTGTCGCGGATGCCGACCCGGGCGCGGCCCAACACCTTGGACCAGATGTCCACCAGCGTCTGCTCGGTGGCATCGCGCGGGGCCTCATAGGCCGAGGACACCTCGGGCTGCAGGCTGTCGGGGGCGGGCAGCGCCTTGCGGTCCACCTTGCCGTTGGCCGTCAGTGGCAACGCATCGAGGCGCACGAAGGCACCCGGAATCATGTACTCCGGCAGCCGCTCCTTGAGGTGCGCGCGCAGCTCGGCCACGGAGGCCTCGCCGACGACGTAGGCCACCAGGCGCTTGAGGCCATGGTCCTCTCGCGCGACGACGATGGACTGGTGAATGGCCGGGTGCTTCAGCAGCGCCGCCTCTACCTCCGGCAGCTCGATGCGGAAGCCACGGATCTTCACCTGCGTATCGGCGCGTCCGAGGAACTCCAGCACGCCGTCGGCGCGGCGGCGCACCAGGTCTCCGGTACGGTACATGCGAGCGCCGGCCTCGGGGCTGAAGGGGTCTCGGAGGAAACGCTCGGCGGTGAGCTCGGGCTGGCCAAGGTAGCCGCGCGCCAGGCCGTCACCGGAGATGAAGAGCTCGCCGGGCACGCCCACCGGGAGAGGCCGCAGGAGGGAGTCGAGGACGTACAGACGGGTGTTGCCGATGGGGGTGCCAATGGGGACGGAGGCGCCCACCTGGGAGGCATCCGTCATGCGGAAGCAGGAGGCGAAGAGCGTGGACTCGGTGGGGCCGTAGCAGGCCGTCACCGGAATGCGCAGCTCCTCCAGCACGCGGCGCACGTGGGGCGCGGAGACGACGTCGCCGCCGGTGAGCAACTGCTTCACCGAGCGCAGGCCCTCGAGGTTTGCGTCCACCATCTGGGTGAAGAGGCCCGCGGTGAGGTGGAGGGTGGAGACGCGGTGGCGTTCCAGGACGAGCTGAAGCTCGCTCACGTCATTGGGGGCGTGGGGCGGGAAGAGGACGAGCCGGCCACCGTGGAGCAGCGGTCCCCAGACCTCGAGCGTGGAGGCATCGAAGGAGATGGGGGCGATGAGCAGGAAGGAGTGCTGGGGTCCCAGCTCCATGAAGTCGACGCGGCCCAGCAGCAGGCGCATGACGGAGCGGTGCTCGATGCAGACGCCCTTGGGCCTGCCGGTGGAGCCGGAGGTGAAGTCGATGTAGGCCAGGTTGCGCGAGGTGGTGGAGGAGGCGGGCGCGGAGGTGGGCTGCCGCTCCAGGGCGTCGGAGACCTCGTCGAGCAGGACGAGCGTCAGGCCTTCGGTGGGCAGGCGCGAGGCGAGGGCACCAGAGGTGAGGAGGACCTGAGGTTGTGCGTCCTCGAGCATGTGGGCGAGGCGCTCGCGCGGGTAGTCCACGTCGAGGGGCACGTAGGCGCCACCGGCCTTGAGGATGGCGAGCAGGGAGACGACGAGCTCGACGGAGCGCTCCAGGCAGAGGGCGACGCGAGAGTCGGGGCCGACGCCATGGCGCTGGAGGAGCCAGGCGAGCTGGTTGGCGCGCTCGTCGAGCTGGCGGTAGGTGAGTCGCTGGTCCGCGGACTCCAAGGCGATGGAGTCGGGGCGCAGGGCGACCTGCTGGGCGAAGACGTCGTGGATGCAGGAGTCGCGCGGGTAGTCGTAGGCCGTGTCGTTCCAGCCCTCCAGCACCTGGTGCCGCTCCGCGTCCAAGAGCAACGGCAGCGAGGACGTGAGCTGCCGCGGGTCGGCGACCATGCCTTCAATCAGCCGCCGCAGGTGCCCCGCCATGCGGGCCACCGTCGAGGACTCGAAGAGGTCCGTGCTGTAGTCGAGCGTCCCGCGGAAGCCGTCCTTCGTGTCCTCCAGCGTCAGCGTCAGGTCGAAGCGCGAGGTGTGGCTGTCCACCGGCACCGGCTTCAGGGAGAGGCCCGGCAGGGCCAGCTCGGGAATGGGCGCGTTCTGCAGGATGAACATCACCTGGAACAGCGGCGTGCGGCTGAGGCTGCGCTCCGGCTGCAGCGCATCCACCAGCTTCTCGAAGGGCACGTCCTGGTGGGCGTAGGCGCCCAGCGTCGTCTCACGCACGCGGGCGAGCAGCTCTCGGACGGAGAGCTCCCCGTCCAGCTTCGTGCGCAGCACCAGGGTGTTGACGAAGAAGCCGATGAGCCCCTCCGTTTCGCCCCGCGTGCGGCCGGCGATGGGCGAGCCGACGCTGAAGTCGTCCTGGCCCGAGTAACGCGACAGCAGCACCTGCCACGCGCCGAGGAGCGCCATGAAGGGAGTGACGCCCTCACGCTGCGCCAGGGCCTTGAGCGCCTCGGACAGCTCCCTGGAGAGCGCCACGGGCTGCTGGGCACCACGGAAGGACTGCACCACGGGACGAGGCCTGTCCGTGGGCAGCTCCAGCGACTCCGGCGCCCCGGTGAGCTGCTGGCGCCAGTATGCGAGCTGCCTCTCCAGCACTTCTCCCTGGAGCCAGCCGCGCTGCCAGGACGCGTAATCGGCGTACTGGATGGGCAGCTCGGGCAGCGTCGCTTCATGGCCGGAGATGAAGCCCTCGTATAGCGCCGCCATCTCACGGATGAGCACGCCCAGAGACCAGCCGTCGGAGACGACGTGGTGCATGTTCAGCAGGAGCACGTGCTCGCGCTCGCCAAGCCGCAGCACCGTGGTGCGCAGCAGCGGCCCCCGGGCGAGGTCGAACGGCTGCGATGCCTCTTCGCGCGCCAGGCGGAGCATCTGCTGCTGGCGCTCATGCTCGGGCAGGTGCGTCAGGTCCACGGCCGTGAGCGGCACCGGGAGCTTCGAGGCAATGACCTGGATGGGGCCAGAGGACTCGGCGAGGAAGGTGGTGCGCAGGGACTCGTGGCGCTGGACGAGCGCGTTGAAGCCGCGCTCCAGGGCCGTGATGTCCAGCTCGCCCTCCATCCCGACCACGGCCGGGATGTTGTACGTCGCGCTTCCCGGCTCGAGCTGGTCGAGGAACCACAGCCGCTGCTGGGAGAAGGACAGGGGCAGGGCCTGCGTCCTGGGCACCGGCAGGATGCGCGGCGCCGAGACTTTTCCGTCTTCCACGGCGGACTGCTCGGGAATGACGATGCCTGCCTGCTTCGAGAGGAGCGCGGCGAGGCTGGCCACGGTCGGGGCCTCGAAGATGTCGCGCAGGGCCAACTCCACGCCGAAGGTCTCGTAGATGCGCGAGACCGCCTGCGTGGCCAGCAGCGAGTGTCCGCCCAGCTCGAAGAAGCTGTCGTCCAGGTCCACGCGCTCCACCTTGAGCAGCTCCGTGAAGATGGCGGCGACCTGCTTCTCCACGGGATTGCGCTGTGCCTCGGTGAGTTGCTTCACCAGGAGGCTGGAGAGCCCCGCGACCGTGGGTGCCTCGAAGACATCGCGCAGCGACAGCTCCACGCCAAAGGTCTCGTAGATGCGCGAGACGGCCTGCGTGGCGAGCAGCGAGTGACCGCCCAACTCGAAGAAGCTGTCATTGCGGCCGACGCGCTCCAGGGTGAGGAGCTCGGCGAAGATGGCCGCGATTCGCTCCTCTGTCTCTCCGAGAGCGGCGCTGTCTTCCTCGTTCAGATCGGACCCCGCCCGGTCCGGAGCGGGCAGAGCGTTGCGGTCGAGCTTGTCGTTGGAGGTGAGGGGCAGGGCCTTCAGTGCGACGAAGGCGGAGGGCACCATGTACTCGGGCAGCCGCTGGAGCAGGTGGGCTCGCAGCGCGGCCGTGTCCAATTCGTGGCCGTCAGTCAGCACGGCGTAGGCGACGAGGCGGCTGTCACCGGGCACGTCCTCACGCACGAGGGCGACGGCCTCGTGGATGGACGGGTGCTGAGCGAGCACGGCTTCGACTTCACCCAACTCAATACGGAAGCCCCGCAGCTTCACCTGAGAGTCGGCCCGGCCGAGGAAGTCGAGCTCACCCGAGGCCAGCCACCGCACGCGGTCCCCGGTGCGGTACAGGCGTGCGCCGGACGTGGTGCTGAAGGGATGGGGGACGAAGCGCTCGGCGGTGAGGTCGGCGCGGTGCAGGTAGCCACGAGCGAGGCCGGGGCCGCCGACGAAGAGCTCTCCCGGGACGCCGAGGGGCACCGGGTGCAGGGCGGAGTCGAGGACGTACAACTGCACGTTGGGCAGCGCGCGACCAATGGTGAGGTGATTGGGATTGACGGGGCCGGGAGTCACGGAGGCGCAGACGGTGACTTCGGTGGGGCCGTAGGCGTTGAGAAGCAGCCGGCCCTGGCCCCAACGTCGGGCCAATTCAGCAGGCAGGGCCTCACCAGCGGAGGCGAGCGTGCGCAGCGAGTCCAGGCCGTCGGGTGAAGTCTGTGCCAGCACCGAGGGCGTCAAGGTGGCGGTGGTGATGGCCTGCTGTTGCAGCAGCGAGTGAAGGGGCAGGCCGGGCATGAGGGCGTCGCGCGGTGCGAGGCAGAGCTGGGCGCCGCTGAGCAAGGCCGAGAAGCATTCCCACACCGAGGCGTCGAAGCCGAAGGCGGCGAATTGCAGGGCCTTCTGTCCCGGCTCCAGGCGCAGCGCGCCCGCGGCGGCGAGGGCGGTGTTGCACAAGCCCCGGTGCGTCAGCAGTGTGCCCTTGGGTTGGCCGGTGGAGCCGGAGGTGAAGATGACGTAGGCGAGCTGGTCGGCCTGGGCCACGGGCGTCAGGTTGTCGTCGGGAAGCGAAGCGAGCTGGGCCCAGTCGGAGTCGAGGCAGAAGAGCATCTCACTCTGGCTGGGGAGCTCGTCCGCGAGGTGCTGCTGGGTGAGGAGCACGGGAGGCCGTGCCTGCTGAAGCATGAAGGCCAGGCGCTGGGCGGGGTAGCTGGGGTCCAGCGGGACGTAGGCGCCACCGGCCTTGAGCACGCCGAGCATGGCCACGACCATGTCGAGAGAGCGCTCGACGCTCAGTCCGACGAGAGTGTCGGGGCCGACGCCGAGGGAGCGCAGGTGGCGAGCGAGTTGGTTGGAGCGGGAGTTGAGCTGAAGGTAGGTGAGGGAGGAGGACTCGAAGCTGACGGCGGGGGCGTGAGGCGTGCGCTGCACCTGGGCTTCGAAGAGCTGGTGTGCGGTGGAGTCCGGACGCTCCTGGTGCGTCTGGTTCCAGTCCACCAGCACCTGCTGGCGCTCGGAAGCCGGCAGCATGGACAACTGAGAGAGGCGCAGACTCGGAGCGGCCACGGCCGACTCCAGCAGCGTCTTCAGGTGGCCCATCATCCGCTCGATGGTCTGTGCCTCGAACAGGTCGGTGCTGTACTCGCACAGGAAATCGAGCCCGTGCGGCAAGTCGGTGAACTCGACGGTGACGTCGAACTTCGACGTGTGGTCGTCCACCGGCAGCAGCTCCATGGAGAGGCCGGGCACCTCCAGCCGAGGCTGAGGCAGGTTCTGGAGGACGAGCTTGACCTGGAAGAGGGGCGCGTGGCCGAGGCTGCGCTCGGGGTTGAGCGCGCGCACCAGCTCCTCGAACGGCACGTCCTGGTGGGCGTAGGCGCCCAGAGAGGCCTCGCGCACGCGGCCCAGCAGCTCGCGGAAGGTGGGGTCACCGTCGAGCTTCGTGCGCATGACGAGCTGGTTGATGAAGAAGCCGACGAGGCCTTCGGTCTCCGAGTGGGTGCGGTTGGCGATGTCGGTGCCGACGACGATATCCGTCTGACCGGAGTAGCGGGCCAGCAGCAGGTCGAAGGCGGCCAGCAGCGTCATGTACAGCGTGACGCCCTCTCGCTGGCTCAGCTCGCGCAGCGACGAGGCCAGTTGGGCCGGCAGGGTGAGGACGCGGGTGGCGCCGCGGTAGGTGCGCGCTGTCGGACGCGGCTTGTCGGTGGGCAGTTGCAGCAGTTGAGGAATGCCGTCGAGCTGCTGGCGCCACCAGCCGAGCTGGCTTTGGAGCACTTCGCCTTCCAGCCACTGGCGCTGCCAGGCCGCGAAGTCAGCGTACTGGAAGGCCAGCTCGGGCAGGGGCGAGGGACGGCCCGCTGTGAAGGCCTCGTAGAGGGCGGCCATCTCACGGACGAGGATGTCCATGGACCAGCCGTCGGAGATGATGTGGTGCATGGTCAGCACCAGCACGTGCTCGCGCTCGGCCAGCTTCAGCAGCAGCACGCGCATCAGCGGAGCGCGGCTCAGGTCGAACGGGCGCTGGACTTCGACGAGGATGCGGCGCTCCACCTCGGCATCCTGGGAGGCGTGCGGGACGGTGGACAGGTCCACCACCGGCAGGGCCAGGACGACGTCCGAGGCAATGCGCTGGACCGTCATGGCGTGGGCGGTGTGGAAGGTGGCGCGCAGGCCCTCATGGCGGAGGATGGCCGCGTCGAAGGTCTTCCGCAGGGCGTGCACGTCCAGCGCGCCTTGGAGCCGGAGGACGGCCGGCATGTTGTAGAGAGGGCTGTCCGGCTCCAGCCGGTCGAGCACCCACAGGCGCTGCTGCGCGAAGGACAGTGGCAGCGTGTCGGTGCGGGGCAGCTTCCGCATCGACGGGTGCTGCCTGACATCGCGGTGGGCCTGGATGGAGGCGTCGATGCGCGCGGCCAGTGCGGCAACGGTGCGTGCCTCGAAGAGCTCGCGCAGCGGCAGTTCCGTGGAGAAGAGCGACCGCACGCGGGCAACGACCTGGGTGGCCAGCAGGGAGTGGCCGCCCAGGTCGAAGAAGTCATCGAGCGCGCCGACCCGCTCCACTCCGAGCAGCTCGCTCCAGACGCGCGCGAGCGCCTCCTCCACGGGCGTGCGCGGCGCCACGTACTCCGCGCCCAGCTCGGGCCGGGCGAGGTCCGGAGCCGGGAGGGCCTTGCGGTCGACCTTGCCGTTGGGAGTCAGGGGCAAGGCGTCCAGGGCCATGAAGGCCGAGGGCACCATGTACTCGGGCAGTTGCTCGCGCAGGAAGCCGCGCAGCGCCGCCAGGTCCATCCCAGGCGCCGAGGGCACCACATAGGCCACCAGACGTGCCTCCGCCGGGCCGTCCTTGCGTGCCGCCACCACCGTCGCGCGCACGGACGGGTGCCGGGCGAGCACCGCCTCCACCTCGCCGAGCTCGATGCGGTACCCGCGCACCTTCACCTGCTGGTCGACGCGGCCGAGGAACTCCACCGTTCCGTCCGCGTGCCAGCGCACCAGGTCGCCGGTGCGATACATGCGCGCACCCGGCGTGGCTGAGTACGCGTCGGGCACGAAGCGCTCGGCGGTCAGTGCGGGACGCTCCAGGTATCCGCGGGCGACGCCCTCACCGCCGATGTAGAGCTCTCCGGCCACGCCCACCGGCACCGGACGCAGCCACGCATCCAGGATGTAGAGGGCCGTGTTGGCGATGGGGGTACCGATAGAGACGGGCCCTGTCACTGCTTCCACGGTGTGCGTGGAGGACCAGATGGTCGTCTCGGTGGGGCCGTACATGTTGATCAGCACGCCGCCGCGCAGGGCACCGCGCAGCCGGGTGGCGAGCTCTGGCGGCAGGGCTTCGCCGCCGACGAGCAACTGGCGCACAGAGGCGAGCGATTCGAGGCCACGGGACTCGGTGAGCAGCGCGTGGGCGCGCGAAGGCGTCAGTTGCAGGTGGGTGACGGCGTGTCGCAGCAGAGACTCGGCCACCTGGCCCTGCTCGGCCTCGGTGTGCACGACGACCTTGAAGCCGCGGCACAGCGTCCACAGCAGCTCCAGCACGGAGATGTCGAAGGAGACGCTGGTGACGGCCAGCCAGGTGCCGGAGGAAGAGACGCCCAGACGCGCATCCATCCCCGCGAAGAAGTTGGCGACGTTGCGGTGCTGCACCATGACGCCCTTGGGGGTGCCAGTGGTGCCGGAGGTGTAGAGGACGTAGGCGAGGTCCTCGGGGTGGGCGCCACCGGACGGGGATATGTCCGCGACGCTGCCGGCCTGGCCGGGCTCGTCCAGGAAGACGCACTCGATGCCCGCCGCCGGGACAGTGCCGGCCAGGTTCCGCTGGGTGAGCAGGACGCGAGCCCCACAGTCGCGAAGCATGAAGGCCAGGCGCTCCGCGGGGTAGGAAGGGTCCAACGGGACGTAGGCGCCACCGGCCTCGAGGACACCCAGGAGCCCTGTCACCAGCTCCACGGAGCGCGAGGCGCACACGGCGACGAGAGCACCGGGCCGCACGCCGCGGGCGCGAAGCTGGTGGGCGAGGGCGGAGGCACGTGCCTGCAGCTCCCGGTACGTCAGCGCGGAGTCACCGCACACCAGGGCCACGGCCTCGGGCGTGCGCGCTGCCTGCGCCGAGAAGAGCTGGGCAAGGGTGGCCTGACGTTCGAAGGGCGTGGCGGTGTTGTTCCACTCCCGCGTCACCCGGCGCTCTTCCTCGGGGGACAAGAGCTCCAACGCGCCGATGCACTGGCCGGGCTGAGCCACCGCGCCGGCCAGCAGCGCGCCCAGGTGCGCCACCATCCGCCGCGCGGTGCCGGCCTCGAACAAGTCCGTGCTGTACTCCAGCGTGCCGATCAGCCCGTCGGCCGTGTCCGTCAGCGACAGCGTGAGGTCGTACTTCGCGGCCGGAGACTCCACGTCCAGCGACAGCAGGGACAGGCCCGGCAGCGTCACGGAGGGAAGCGGGTCCTGCTGAAGCAGGAGCATCACCTGGAAGAAGGGGGAGCGGCCCAGGTCGCGCTGGGGCCGCAGCTCCTCCACCAGCTTTTCGAAGGGAACGTCCTGGTGCGCGTACGCGCCGAGCGTCACCTCGCGCACCCGGCCGAGCAGCTCGCGGAAGGTCAGCTCCGCGGAGAGGTGGGTGCGCAGCACCAGGTTGTTGATGAAGGAGCCCACCAGGCCTTGCAGCTCGGCGCGGCGGCGGCCGGCGATGGCGGTGCCGACGCTGACGTCCTGCTGGCCGGAGTAGCGGTGAAGCAGCGCCTGGACGCCGGCGAGCAGCACCATGAAGGGAGTGCCGCCCTCGCTGCGCGCCAGGGACTTGAGGGCCTGGGTCAGCTCACGCGGCAGGCGCACCGGCACGCTGGCACCGCGGAAGGACTGCGCCGTGGGGCGAGGCTTGTCGGTGGGCAGCTCCAGGGCGTGCGGGGCGCCAGAGAGCTGCGTGCGCCAGTACGCCACTTGAGAGTCCAGCACCTCGCCGCGCAGCCACTGGCGCTGCCAGCGCGCGTAGTCGGTGTAGCGCACGGGCAGCTCGGGCAGGGGCGAGGGGCGGCCCGCGGCCAGCGCCTCGTAGAGCGCCGCCAACTCGCGGACGAGCACGCCCATGGAGGTGCCGTCGGAGACGAGGTGGTGCATCGTCAGCGACAGCACGTGGGTGCGCTCGGCCAGCCGCAGCAACACCACGCGCAGCAGCGGACCGGTCTCCAGGTCGAAGGAATGTCGCGCCTGCGCGAGGGCGTGGTTGCGGGCCTCGTCTTCACGCCGCGCCTCGGGCACACCGCGCAGGTCCACCACCGGCAGCGCCACGGTGAGAGAGGGGGAGACGAACTGCACGGGCTGGCCGTCAGTGGTGGCCACCGTGGTGCGCAGCGCCTCGTGGCGCTGGACGAGGACGTCGAAGCAGCGCTGCAGCACGGCCACGTCCAGCGCCCCCTCCAGCCGGAGGGCGGCGGGGATGTTGTAGACGGGGCTTGTGGGCTCGAGCTGCTGGAGGAACCACAAGCGCTGCTGGGCGAAGGACAGCGGCGCCGGTCCGGTGTCCTCACCGCGCTCCAGCGCCGGCATTCCCCGGGTCGCCAGGGCCGAGGACCGGGCCGCGAGCAGCTCCAGTGCCAGCTCGCGAGGCGAGGGCCCGCGCAGCAGCGCGTCCATGGAGAGGGCCACGCCCAGCGCCCGCTCCGCGTCGTGCGCCAGCTCGGCGGCGCCCAGCGAGTCCAGGCCATATCGGGTGATGGGCTCGTCCGAGGCCACCGCCTCCACTCGCACGCCCGCGCGCGCGGCCAGCCGCTGCCGCAGCCAGTTCTCAATCGACTCGGCGGTGTCCAGCGCTCCTTCGCCCGAGGCCTCGGGCGCTTCGGCCGTGGGAGCGGTGGCCACTGTTTCGCGCCACGCCAGCACTTCCCGCAGCTCGCCCGCGAGCCAGGCCGCGCGCGTGCCCTGACGCTGAATCTTCCCGCTCGATGTCTTGGGAATGCTGCCGGGCTCGATGAGCACCAGCGCGTGCAACTGCACCTCGTGCAGCTCCGCCAGCCCCTGGCGCACCGCCGCGAGCACTTCCTCCACGGAGGCCAGCTGCCGGCGCGGGTCCACCTCCTGCACCAGCACCAGGCGCTCCTCGCCCTCCACCTCCACGCTGAAGGCCGCGCCACAACCGGGGCGCAGCGTCGGGTGGGCCTGCTCCGCCGTCAGCTCCAGGTCCTGCGGGTAGTGGTTGCGGCCGCGAAGGATGAGCAGGTCCTTGAGACGGCCGGTGACGAAGAGCTCGTCCCCGCGCAGGAAGCCCAGGTCCCCGGTGCGAAGGAAGGGCCCGTGGCCGTCGGCCGTCCTCGCATTGAAGGCACGCGCCGTCTCTTCCGGACGCTGCCAGTAGCCCTGCGCCACGCTGGCGCCACGCACCCAGACTTCACCCACCTGGCCCGCCTCGCACGCGCGCAGCGACTCGGGCTCGACGATGAGGACCTGCTGGCCCTGCATCGTCTGTCCGCTCCCCACCAGCACGCGAGCGTCCTGCGCGTCGGCCTCGGCGGGCTCCACGCGGTTGCGGCCCAGGGGCTCCGCCTTCACCGCGTGCTGCGCGGGGCCCGTGCCCTTCTGCACGCCGGTGACAATCAGCGTGCCTTCGGCCAGGCCGTAGCAGGGGTAGAGGGCCTCACGCCGGAATCCGCACGGGCCGAAGGCCTCGACGAAGCGCTCCAGCGTCTCGGGACGGATGGGCTCCGCGCCGCAGAAGGCCAGCTCCCAGCGGCTCAAGTCCAGTTGCTGGCGCTGCTCAGGGGAAATCTTCCGCGTGCACAACTCGAAGGCGAAGTTGGGTCCGCCGCTGATGGTGCCGCCGAAACGTGAGACGGCCTCCAGCCAGCGCAGCGGACGCTTGAGGAAGTCCAGTGGGGAGAGCAGCGCGACGGGGAAGCCACCGTAGAGCGGCTCGAGGATGCCGCCGATGAGGCCCATGTCGTGGTAGGGCGGCAGCCAGATGACACCCACGCTGTCGTCGTTCGCGCCGAACGAGCGGTGGATGTGGCTCAGGTTGTCCAGCAGGTTGGCGTGGGTGAGCATCACGCCCTTGGGCGTGCCGGTGGAGCCCGAGGTGTACTGAAGGAAGGCCAGCGAGTCGGAGGACAACTGGGGCCGCTGCCACGACGCCGCGGCGTCCGAGGGCAGCGCGTCGGTGGCCAGCCAGTGAAGGTCCTTCAAGTCCGGGGCGTGCTCGAAGAGGAAGTCGCCCATGGAGAGGATGAAGGAGGTGGTGAGCACCACGGTGGCCTGGGCGTCGCGGATGACGGCGCGAAGCCGGGGCAGGGTGCGCTCCAGGCGCGAGGGGTCCGGCGGATAGGCGGGGACGGCGACGAGGCCCGAGTAGAGGCAGCCGAAGAAGCCGGCGATGTATTCGAGTCCCGGAGGGTAGAGCAGCACGGCGCGCTCCCCCGAGGCCGCCACGGCCTGGAGGGCGCCGGCGATGCGGCGGGCGTGCGCTGAAAGCTGCGCGTAGCTGAGCGTCGGCTCGGCCTCGTCCTCGAGGAAGCGGTAGAGGAGGGCGTCGGGCTTGTCAGCGACGCGCCCGTCGAGCAGGTCGAGCAGCGTGGTGGAGCGGGGGGCGGGGGACGGAGAAGACATGGAGGTGGCGACTCGGGGCGGCCCGCGGAGGAGACGCGCGAAGAGAGAACGAGAGGAATTTCAGCGGCCGAGGGACAGGCGAGCCCTGGAGGGCCACGCACACGGCGGAGAACGGCCGGAGGCCTGGAGCCTCCTGCGAGGCCGCGGGGTGGGGCCGACTTCCTGCCCGCCACCCGATGCGACGCCCTCGAGAGAGAAGCGCCCGCGGGCGAAGGTATCAGGGGCGTCCCAGAGCGCCGGGAGCCGGTGAGGCACTGGCAGGCACATCATCATTCAGGCATTCCTGGCTTTAAATACTTAACAGTCATTCTAGATTTTACGGTGCCGATTGGAAAGCCAGGGTGGCCCTGGAAAGCCCGCTGGCGTCGCTCATCCGGTGCACGAGGCCGGGGAGGAAGCTGCCGTGGGCTCCCGCGCTGGAGACAGGCGCAGCAGCAGCAGCGCCATGGCGCTCCACACGGTGAGCGTCGCCAGTGCGCGAAGCGTGGCCACCACCAGCATGGCCGTGACGTCCTGGAGCCTGAGGAAGTAGGGGTGAAAGGCCAGGACGACGATGAGGGTCCCCAGCAGTACCCGCTGTGGCGCGGGAGCCCCCGGCGCCAGCACGACGTCGCGGCCCAGCAGGTACAGGACCGGGAGAAGGAACACGAGGTGGGGGCCCCAGGAGATGGGAGACACCTCGAAGGCCGTGGCCAGCACGAGGCAGATCTCCAGGTCGGCCCGCTCGGGCGTCCGCGGCATGCGGCTGGAGCGCCACAACACCCAGGCCATGACGCAGGCGAGCGCCGCGCACAGCGACGTGGCCACCAGGGAGGCCAGCTCCCTCGGGACGGGGTTGTTGGGGAACGCCGGGTTCTTCAGGAGGAAGCGGCCCGTCAGCCCCGGCAGGCTCAGGTTCGACTGCTCCGAGACACCCGGTATTCCCCTGGGCATGCGGATGAGCGAGCTGCCGCTCACGACATGCTCATGCCACTGCGCCCATGCGTCGAAAGGAAAGAGGGCCGCGGACAGGCCCACGCCCAGCACGAGGAAGGCGGTGCCCCACAGCGCCGGCCTCCACTGTCCGCGCAGCAGCACCGGCAGCAACAGCAGGCCGAAGTGGAACTTGAGGAACACCGCGGCCGCCGCGGCCAGGCCCCCGGCCCACGCCGCGCGGTTGCCTCGGTACGCGTACCACACGGTGCACAGCAGCAGCAGCAGCACCGGGTTCACCTGCCCCAGGCCCAGCGAGTCGTAGATGGGCGCGAAGCACAGCGTGTAGATGGCCCAGCACAGGAACATCCGCCGCGAGTTCCTCAGCTCGAGCATGCGCGCCAGGAAGGCGAACGCGGCCGCCGAGGCGAGGATGTTGACGACGAGCATGATGCCGGCCGCGGTGGTGAACTCCAGCCCCTTGAACACCCCGAACGCCAGCAGCGAGACCGGGGTGTAGATGAAGGCAGGGACCTGGGTGCGCTCGGGCATCCACTCCCTGCCCAGACGCGACAGCGTCCTCCAGTCATAGGGCGCGCCCTCGGGCGAGAACGCGAGCTGGGCCGCTGTCCAATACGCGCTGAAGTCGAGGTCGCGCTGCTTGGGGAGCCACAGCAGCTCGCGCGTGGCGAGCGTCACCGCGACGAACAGGACGAGCAGCAACAGGTGCGTCCAATACGCGCCGGCCTGGGGCGCGGAGACCTGGCTGGATGCGGGCGGGGACGTGATGCCAAAGGAGCTCTGCTTTTTCATGGATGGAAGGCCAGGGACTGAAGTTCGAATGGGTCCGGCATCCCAGTTCGCGAGCGAGGTCTCTGGCCCCGTTGCTAGAGGGAGGCCCCGGCCTCGTTGAGCGACTCCATGTCGACCACGAGCTTGCCGCCGGACTGTCCGGCCTCGGAGGCCCTGTGGGCATCCGCGAAGCGCGTGTAGGGGAACACCTGGCTGACGACGGGCCGGAGCTGGCCAGCGTCAATCCAGGCGCTGAGCTGCCGCAAGTCGTCGCCCCGCGGCGTGACGGAAGCCATCAGGAGGCGCGGCCCGGGGAGCAGGGAGGAGGCCACCCTGTCCACCCAGGGCGGAGGCAGGGCCACGGTGACGTACCGGCCCGTCCGCGCCAGCACCTGGCGGCACGCGACGAAGGAGCGGGCGAACGTGGTGTTGAACACGACGTCGTAGCGCTCCGGCTCTCTCGTGAAGTCCGTCTGGCCGTGGTCCAGCACGCGGCCGGCGCCCAGCTCCCGCACGAGCGCCACATGCCGCGCGGAACACACCCCCGTGACGTCGGCACCGAGGATGCGGGCAAGCTGCACGGCGAAGGTGCCCACGCCTCCCGAGGCCCCCACCACGAGCACCCGCTCACCCTGCTTCACCTTCGCCACGTCCCGCAGCGCCTGCAGCGCCGTGGTGGCGGAAAGGGGCACCGCGGCGGCCTGCTGGAACGTCAGCGAGGCGGGAATCACGGCCAGGGCGGAGCCGGGCAAGAGTGCGTACTCCGCGCTCGCCACGGACCGCATGCTGAAGCCATACACGCGCTCTCCTGGCCGCAGATGGGTGATGGCGGCGCCCACGCTCACCACCTCGCCCGCCACGTCCAGACCGACGCGCTTCGGGCCACTCTGCTCACCCCGAGGAGGCTTGCTGGCGCGCATCCGGCAGTCACCCGGGCTCACCGCGGTGGCCCGCACGCGCACCAGCACGCCCTTGTCCTGCAAGGCCGGAATGGGAAGCCGCCGCACCCGCAGCACCTCGGGCGGCCCATGCCGCTCCAGAACGATGGCGTTCATCTGGGTCTCTTCCAAGGGATTGGTGTGGGCTGCCATGTCGCCTTCCAGCGGGATTGAGGGAATCAAGAGGCGACCGTGGCCCGACGGGGCTCTGCCTTCTGCGAGGTGGACGGCATCTCCATCAGCCGGCCGGAGTCGAGCTGGATGATGCGATCCGCCACGTGGAAGTATTGGTTGTCGTGGCTGATGACCACCACGGCCTTCCCAGCGCGTTTCAGCTCCTGCAGGAGCTCCAGGTAGAAGACGTTCTTGAAGGCGGGGTCCTGGTCCGCGGCCCACTCGTCGAAGAGGTAGATGGGCCGGTCCTCCAGCCAGGAGGTGAGCAGCGCCAGCCGCTTGCGCTGGCCCAGCGACAGGGCCGTCGTGGACAGTTCGCCCTCCGCGTTGATGGAGACCTTCTTCTCGAGCTGGAGCCGCTCCAGGTAGCCCTGGAGCCGCTGCGCGCGCTCCGCGGGGGCCAGTCCGAGCAGGCTGTCGAAGAGGTGGAAGTCGGAGAACACCGCGGAGAAGTACTGCCGGTACTGCTGCCGGTTCTCCTCGGTGACGCTCCGGCCGTCGATGCGCAGCTCCCCGGACTCCGGCGTGTAGAGGCCCGTGAGCAGCTTGGCCAGCGTCGTCTTCCCACTGCCGTTGCCGCCAATGATGAAGACGATCTCCCCGGGGGTGAGCTCCAGGTGGATGGGGCCCAGCGTGAATCGGCTGTCGTCGTTTTCGCGGAAGTAGGTGTGGGTGATGCCCGTCACTTCCAGGCGCTCGAAGGAGCGGGGCGCCGGCGGGAGTGGAGCGCCGGTGTCCGGAGGCGAGAGCGTCAGCTTTTCGAGATGCTCCAGCGAGATGTTCCCCTGGGCCAGCACGGGGATGTTCCTCATGAGGGTGGTGAGCGGCTGCTGGAGGTAGAGGGCGGCGAGCGTGTAGCCCATCAGCTCACGGGGGCTCACGCTGAGGACGCGGGGCGCCACGTAGAGCATCAACCCGATGAAGAAGAGGAAGATGAAGGCCCCCCAGAGCGCGGCGGCGGCGAAGTAGTAGTTGGCGCGGGTATGGGCGCGTTGCAGGGCGGCCGTGGTGGGCTCGAAGCAGTCGTTGACGAAGGCCGTCCGCCGGTCCTGGTGCAGCTTGAGCTCCTTGATGCCGTCGGTGATGCCGCGGAAGGCCTTGAAGAGCAGGGACTGCTGTCCGTGCGACTGCCGGAGGATGGACACACCTCGCCCCTGGGGAATCCAGTAGGTCAGCCCACCCACCAGCAGGAAGAGCATCGTTCCGATGAAGCTGCTCCACGACAGCCAGGCCATGTAGGCCAGGCAGCCCACCACGATGGTGAGGTCGATGAAGATGACGGGGATGAGCCCCAGGCTGTTGCTCATGGACTGGATGTCGTTCGAGAGCGCGGTCTGCAGCCGGTGCGGGCCGGTCTCCTCCAGGCGGCGCAGGGGCGTGGCGAGGATCTGCCGACCCAACTGGAGCCTCAGTTGCTGGAGCTCGCCTTGATGCAGCGAGTTGAGCAGGACCTGGGAGAAGAACCGCGTCAGCAGGCCCATCGTGGAGAGGCCCGCGAAGGCCAGCATGCCCGCGTTCGCGGACATGGAGCCGTTGAGCGTGTTGCCGATGACGGCGAGGAGCCCGGCGCTCATGGCCCCTCCGAGCAGGCCACAGAGGGTGGCCAGGGCAAAGCGGCCCTTGGCCCGTTTGATGAGAAAGAGGACGAGCTTCATCAGGCCATTCCAGTCTTGTTGGGGTCCACGGCCGAGCTCCGTTCAAGGTACTCGGCCAGTCGCTTCGCCAGGTTCTCGACCTGGGGCGGCTGCAGCAGGGTGTAGTGATCGCCCGGAATCACTTCGACATCCACTCCCGCGGTGGCCAGGGCGGCGAAGCCCCGGTCCGACGTGGAGTGTTCCCTCTCGAGGTGCTCGGCGGCGCGGAAGAGGAGGAGGCGGCCCACGTGGGTGCGTGGCGTGTAGCGGCGCAGGGCCATCATGTGGCTTTCGAAGACCCGGCGCAGGGGCTGCAACTGCTCCGAGGCCAGCGTGACGCGCTCCTCGCTGGTGCGCACCAGGTCCCGGAAGAAGAGGGCCTGGAGGTCCTCCGCCGAAGGCGCGGGGGCGTCATGCCGCGTGGAAGGCAGGTGGCTGTCGATGAGCGCCAGGGTGTCCACTCGCGCCCCCTGCTCCTGGAGCTGCCGCGCCATCTCCAACGCCACCACGCCGCCGAAGGACCAGCCTCCCAGCCGGTAGGGGCCGTGCGGCTGGAGGCGCCGGACGGTCTCCAGGTGCCGCGCCGCGAGCGCCTCGATGCTCGTCATGGGCTCCTGCGCGCCGTCGATGCCCGGAGCCCGCAGGGCATGGAAGGGCTGCTCCGGCCCGAGCGCCCGCGCCAGCGCGGCGTAGCTGAGCACGTCACCGCCTACCGCGTGGACGCAGAAGAAGGGCGGGCGGGTGCCGTCGGTGTTGAGCGACACCACCGGCGCGTCGGGGGGCGCCACCGCCTCCTCGCGCAGCCGCCGCGCCAGGAGCTCCACCGTGGCCCCTTGGAAGAGGGTGGCCACCGGCAGGGAGCGCCCGAACCGCTCGCGGATGCGCGCCATCAGGCCCGCCGCCAGCAGTGAGTGGCCGCCCAGTTCGAAGAAGTCGCTGCGCACGCCCACCGGCTGGACGCCCAGCATCTCCTCCCAGAGCGCCACGAGCCGGGCCTCCAGTTCATCCCTGGGCGCCTCGTATCGGTCGAGGCCGGCCGACGCGGCGTCCGGAGCGGGCAGGGCCTTGCGGTCCACCTTGCCGTTGGGTGTCAGCGGCAGGGACTCCAGCACGCTGAAGGCCGAGGGCACCATGTACTCGGGCAGCCGCTGCCGCAGGTGTGCGCGCAGCTCCTCGACGGTGAGGGACGGCGCTGTCGCGGTGCCGGGGGCGGGGACCACGTAGGCCACGAGTCGCTTGTCGCCGGGCGGGTCCTGCCGGGCGAGCACGACGGCCTCGCGCACCGCGGGGTGCTGGGCCAGGGCCCATTCGATTTCTCCCATCTCGATGCGCAGGCCGCGCACCTTGACCTGCTCGTCGAGCCGGCCGAGGTACTCCAGGCTGCCGTCGGGCAGCGCGCGGACCCTGTCACCGGAGCGGTAGAGACGCTCGCCCGGCGTGGCGCTGAAGGGGTTCGGCACGAAGCGTTCGGCGGTGAGCGCGGGCTGGCCCAGGTAGCCGCGCGCCAGGCCCGCGCCGCCGATGTACAGCTCCCCGGCCGCGCCCGGCGGCACCGGCCTCAGGTGCCGGTCCAGCAGGTACACCTGGGTGTTGTCGATGGGACGGCCGATGGAGGGCAGCGTTCCAGTGGAGGATTGAGCGGCGACGTCGGCGCACGTCGTGACGACGGTGCTCTCGGTGGGGCCGTAGTGGTTGACCAGGCGGAAGCCCTGGTCCCGGCGGGGACGGCCGCGCAGCCGGTCGCCACCCGTCAGCAGGGCGCGCAGGGCGGAGCGCTCGGGCCAGGTCACCTCCAGCGCCGACTCCGCCAGGGGCGTGGGCAGGAAGGTGAGGGTGATGCCCTCGGCGCACAGCCAGCGCACCAGGGCCTCGGGGACGGTGCGCACGTCTTCCGGGGGCAGGTGGAGGCTGGCGCCCGCGGTCAGGTACGGCCACAGCTCCCAGACGGACGCGTCGAAGGCGGTGCCCGCCAACTGCGTGGCCCGGTCCCCGGACGTCACGGCGTAGGTGCGCTGGTGCCAGGCCACGAGGTTGGCCAGGCTGCCATGGCTGATCTGCACCCCCTTGGGGCGGCCGGAGGAGCCGGAGGTGTAGATGACATAGGCGAGGTTGTCCGCGGCGAGCTCCGGGGCCGGGGCCACGGCGGGCTGGACGTCGAGCGCGCCACGCTGCGTGTCGAGGCACACCACGGAGGTCGTCGTGGAGCCCAGGTCGAAGCGCTCCAGCAGGGCCGACCGGGTGAGCAGCACGCGCGCCGCGGAGTCCTGGAGCATGAAGCGCAGGCGCTCACGGGGATAGGCGGTGTCGAGCGGGAGGTAGGCGCCGCCAGCCTTGAGGACGGCCAGCAGGCTCACCCCCAGATCCACCGAGCGCTCCAGCAGCACGCCGACGCACACCTCGGGGCCGACGCCCAGCGCGCGCAGGTGGTGCGCGAGCTGGTTCGCACGCCGCTCCAGCTCTCCGTACGTCAGCGCGTCGGACGCCGAGCCGATGGCGAGCGCCTGGGGCGCCCCCTGGGCCTGGGTGGCGACCTGCTCGTGGACGAAGAGGTCCGGGCGGTAGGCCACGGCGGTGTCGTTCCAGGAGGAGAGGACCTGTTGGCGCTCGGAGAGGGTGAGGAGGGGCAGCTCGGAGAGACGCTGGTCGGGATGGGCGACAATGCCCTCCAGGAGAACGCGCAGGTGTTCGAGCATGCGGCCGGCGGTGGCGGCGTCGAACAAGTCGGCGTTGTAGACGAGGGAGGCGGCGAGGCCGTCCGGCGTGTCGTTGAGGCTGAGCGTCAGGTCGAACTTGGCGACTTCGCCGCCCGCCTCCACGCCGCGCAGCAGCAGCCCTGGCAGGGACAGCTCCTGGCGAGGAGTGTTCTGCAGGGTGAGCATCACCTGGAAGAGAGGCGTGCGGCTCAGGCTGCGCTCGGGGTGGAGCTCCTCCACCAGCTTCTCGAAGGGCACGTCCTGGTGGGCGTAGGCGCCCAGCGCGGTTTCACGCACCTGGGCGAGCAACTGTCGGAAGGAGGAGTGGGAGTCGAGGCGGGAGCGCAGCACGAGGGTGTTGACGAAGAAGCCGATGAGGCCCTCGGTTTGAGCGTGGGTGCGGCCGGCGATGGGAGAGCCGACGACGATGTCGTCCTGGCCGGAGTAGCGGGAGAGCAGCAGCTGGAAGGCGGCCAGCAGCAGCATGAAGGGGGTGGCGCCCTCGTGCTGGGCCAGGGCCTTGAGGGAGTCGGAGAGCTGGCGGGACAGGCGGGAAGAGAGGCTGGAGCCGCGGTGGGACTGCACGGCGGGACGGGGCCTGTCGGTGGGCAACTCCAGGGCCTGGGGCGCGCCGGAGAGCTGGTGGCGCCAGTAGTCCAACTGACGCTGGAGCACGTCGCCTTGCAGCCAGGAGCGCTGCCAGGCGGCGTAGTCGGCGTACTGCACGGGCAGCGGGGCAAGGGCGGGGAGGGTGCCGGTGGCGCGCGCGGAGTAGAGCGCCGCCAACTCGCGAACGAGCACGCCGGAGGACCAGCCGTCGGAGACGATGTGGTGGATGGTGACGAGGAGCACGTGCTGCTGGGCGTCGAGGCGCAGCAGGGTGGAGCGGAAGAGGGGCCCTCGGGCGAGGTCGAACGGACGCATCGCCTCTTCACTCGCCAGTCGCCGGACCTCGGGCTCGAGGCTTCCCTCCGGAAGCTGGCACAGATCCACCACCCCGAGCGGCCAGGCCTGCGCGGCCGGAGCGAAGACCTGGATGACCTGTTCGCCCGTGAGCTGGAACGTGGTGCGCAGCGACTCGTGGCGGCGGATGAGTTCCTCGAAGGCATACTCCAGGGCCGCCACATCGAGCGTTCCCTCGAGCCGCAAGGCCATGGGGATGTTGTAGAGCGCGCTGCCCGGCGTGAGCTGATCCAGGAACCACAGGCGCTGCTGGGGGAAGGACAGCGGCATCGGCCCGGCATCACGCGCGACGGGGACGAGCGGCGGCACCTGCAGCCCCTGCCCGGCGCGCATCGCGGCGTCCACTCGCGGGGCGAGCGCGGCCACGGTGGGCGTCTCGAAGAGGGCCCGCAGGGGCAGGTCCACCTGGAAGGCGGAACGGATGCGGCTGATGGCCTGGGTGGCCAGCAGCGAGTGCCCGCCCAGCTCGAAGAAGCTGTCGGTCACCCCCACCTGACTCAAGCCCAGCAACTGGCTCCAGATGCCGGCCAGCAGCTCTTCGGTGGGCGTGCGTGGAGCCACGGAGGAGGCCCCCCCGGCGGTCAGGTCCGGCGCGGGCAGGGCCTTGCGGTCCAGCTTGCCGTTGGGCGTCAGCGGCAGGGCGGGCAGCACCACGAAGGCCGCGGGCACCATGTATTCGGGCAGCCGCTCCTGGAGGCGCGCGCGCAGATCCAGGATGGAGACGCCCGTCGCATCCCGCGTCGAGGGCTCGTCCTCGGGCACCACGTAGGCCACCAGGCGCGGGTTGCCGGGCATGTCTTCGCGCACCAGGGCCACGGCGGTGCGCACCGCCGGGTGCTGCTCCAGCGCTGCTTCGATTTCACCGAGCTCGATACGGAAGCCGCGCAGCTTCACCTGGAAGTCGAAGCGGCCGAGGTACTCGAGGGTGCCGTCGGCCAGCCAGCGCACCTTGTCGCCGGTGCGGTAGAGGCGCGCGCCGTGCTCGGTGCCGAAGGGGTTGGGGACGAACTTCTCCGCCGTCAGCTCGGGTCGGTCCAGGTAGCCGCGCGCCAGTTGGGCACCGCCGATGAACAGCTCGCCGGGGATGCCCACGGGCACGGGGTGCAGGTGCGCGTCGAGTACGTACGTCCGCACGTTGCGCAGCGCGCGGCCGATGGAGGGCCCCGCGGGCCTGCTGCTGGCGGCGCAAGCTGTCGAGTCCACCGTGCACTCGGTGGGGCCGTAGACGTTGAAGAAGGTGATGCGGGGATGGTGCGCGAGCAGCTGCCAGGTGGACTCGCCAATGGCCTCGCCACCAATGAGCACCCGGCTCGGGCCGTCCTCGTCCCGTGTGGCCAGGCCCTCTTCAAGCAACAGGCGCAGATGCGAGGGGGAGCAGTCGAGCACGTCGAGCCGGTAGCGGCGAATCTGCTCGAGCATCAAGCGCACGTCACCGCGAGCCTCCTCGGAGATGAGGCAGAGGGTGTGGCCATTCGCGAGCTGGATGAGCTGCTTGACGGAGGCGTCGAAGGACAGCGGAGCGTTGACGCTGACACGCAACGGCGGCTGGGCACCTGAGTAGACGGCGGAGTCGAGCGCTGAGAGGAGGTTGACCACCGAGGCGTGCTGAATCATCACGCCCTTGGGGCGGCCGGTGGAGCCGGAGGTGTAGATGACGTAGGCGAGGTGCTCGGCGGTGACGTCGGAGACAGGGAGCGTGGCGGGCTGACGCTCGAGCTGCGCCCGAGCCGAGTCGAGGAACACCACGGCCGGAGTGGCGACGGGGAGCCGGTCCACGAGCCAGTCCTGGGTGACGAGGACCTTCGCGCCTGAGTCCTGGAGCATGTAGCCCAGCCGCTCGCGGGGGAGGGCCGTGTCCAAGGGGACGTAGGCGCCGCCGGCCTTGAGGATTCCGAGCAGGCCTATCAGGGCTTCGACGGAACGCTCGACGAAGAGACCGACGCGCACGTCGGGGCCGACGCCCAGCGCGCACAGGTGGTGCGCGAGCTGATTGGCGCGCGTGTCGAGCTCGCGGAAAGTGAGGCTGGAGTCCTCGAACATCACTGCGGGGACGTGAGGTGAGCGCGCGGCCTGGTCCGCGATGAGCTGATGCAGGAGGGCGCTCCGCCGTGGGGCCGCGGTGTCGTTCCAGGAAGAGAGGACCTGTTGGCGCTCGGAGAGGGTGAGGAGGGGCAGCTCGGAGAGACGCTGGTCGGGATGAGAGGCGATGGCCTCCAGGAGAACGCGCAGGTGTTCGAGCATGCGGCCGGCGGTGGCGGCGTCGAACAAGTCTGCGTTGTAGACGAGGGAGGCTGCGAGGCCGTCCGGCGTGTCGTTGAGGCTGAGCGTCAGGTCGAACTTGGCGACTTCGCCGCCCGCCTCCACGCCGCGCAGCAGCAGCCCTGGCAGGGACAGCTCCTGGCGAGGAGTGTTCTGCAGGGTGAGCATCACCTGGAAGAGAGGCGTGCGGCTCAGGCTGCGCTCGGGGTGGAGCTCCTCCACCAGCTTCTCGAAGGGCACGTCCTGGTGGGCGTAGGCGCCCAGCGCGGTTTCACGCACCTGGGCGAGCAACTGTCGGAAGGAGGAGTGGGAGTCGAGGCGGGAGCGCAGCACGAGGGTGTTGACGAAGAAGCCGATGAGGCCCTCGGTTTGAGCGTGGGTGCGGCCGGCGATGGGAGAGCCGACGACGATGTCGTCCTGGCCGGAGTAGCGGGAGAGCAGCAGCTGGAAGGCGGCCAGCAGCAGCATGAAGGGGGTGGCGCCCTCGTGCTGGGCCAGGGCCTTGAGGGAGTCGGAGAGCTGGCGGGACAGGCGGGAAGAGAGGCTGGAGCCGCGGTGGGACTGCACGGCGGGACGGGGCCTGTCGGTGGGCAACTCCAGGGCCTGGGGCGCGCCGGAGAGCTGGTGGCGCCAGTAGTCCAACTGACGCTGGAGCACGTCGCCTTGCAGCCAGGAGCGCTGCCAGGCGGCGTAGTCGGCGTACTGCACGGGCAGCGGGGCAAGGGCGGGGAGGGTGCCGGTGGCGCGCGCGGAGTAGAGCGCCGCCAACTCGCGAACGAGCACGCCGGAGGACCAGCCGTCGGAGACGATGTGGTGGATGGTGACGAGGAGCACGTGCTGCTGGGCGTCGAGGCGCAGCAGGGTGGAGCGGAAGAGGGGCCCTCGGGCGAGGTCGAACGGACGCATCGCCTCTTCACTCGCCAGTCGCCGGACCTCGGACTCCTCGCGTCCAGTCAGGTCCACCACCGGCATCGAGAAGTCAGGGGTGGAGTGAATGACCTGGACGGGCTCGCCGCCGTGCTCCGCGAAGGTGGTCCGCAACGACTCGTGGCGCTCGATGAGCGCGCGGAAGCCGTACTCCAGGGCCGCGACATCCAGCACTCCGGAGACCTGGAGGGCGATGGGAATGTTGTAGGCGGGATTGCCTGGCTGGAGCTGGTCGATGAGCCACAGGCGCTGCTGGGCGAAGGACAGCGGCGGCGCACCCGTGCGAGCCATGGGTACCAGGGGCGGAGCCGCCGAGGCCTGGGGGTGTGAGGCACTGGCGATGCGCTGGGCGAGCGCCGCCACGGTGGACGCCTCGAAGAGCGCCCGCAGGGGCAGCTCGACCTTGGCGGCGGCGCGGATGCGGCTGATGACCTGGGTGGCCAGCAGCGAGTGCCCGCCGAGGGCGAAGAAGTCATCCGTGATGCCAACGTGTGGCAGTCGCAACACGCTGGCGAAAGCCGTCGCGAGCTGGGCTTCCAGGAGCGTGCGCGGAGGCACGTACACGGCGGAAGCGGAAGCGGAGGCCTCCGGGGCGGGCAGCGCCTTGCGGTCCACCTTGCCATTGGCGTTGAGCGGCAGCGCGGGCAGCGTGACGAAGGCCGAGGGCACCATGTACTCCGGCAGTCGCTGCTGCAGGTGGGCGCGCAGCGAGACGGTGTCCAGCGCGTCAGGACCGGACGCCACTCCATACGCCACCAGCCGCTTGTCGCCGGGCACGTCCTCCCTCGCCACCACCACCGCGTCCTTCACCGACGCGTGTGCGCGCAGCGACGCTTCGATTTCGCCCAGCTCGATGCGATAGCCGCGCACCTTCACCTGGAAGTCCAGCCGGCCCAGGTACTCAATCGTCCCGTCCGCTCTCCAGCGCGCCTTGTCTCCGGTGCGGTACATCCGCGCGCCGGCCTCGCTGCTGAAGGGGTTGGGCACGAACTTCTCCGCCGTCAGGTCCGGCCGGCCCAGGTATCCCCGCGCCAGGCCTTCACCCGCGAGGTACAGCTCGCCGGGCACGCCCAGCGGCGCCAACCGCATCCGCTCATCCAGCACGTAGGCCCGCAGGTTGGGCAACGGGCGACCGATGACGGGCACCGCCACCGCGGACTGCTGCACGCACCAACTGGTCGCGTACACCGTGCACTCGGTGGGGCCGTAGGCGTTGAAGGTCTTCGTGCGGGCCGTGCGCGACAGCGGCTGCCACAGTGTCTCGCCCATGGCCTCGCCCGCGCACACCACCATGCGCGGCACGTGTGACTTCTCCAGGAGGCCCGCTTGCAGCAGCAGCGTCAGTTGGGCGGGCGTGCAATCCAGCACGTCCACCTTCTGCTGCTCCAGCCACTCCAGCATCGCCTCCGGGTCCTTGCGGGTGTCCTCCGGCACGAGGCACAGGCAGTGGCCGTCCACCACATGGAGGATCTGCTCCATGGAGACGTCGAAGAAGATGGGCGCGTTGACACTGAAGCGCAGGCCTTCGAGGGGCTGGCCCGCGTAGAGGACCTGGGCGGTCGCGGCCCTCAGGTGCAGCCACGAGCGGTGCTGCACCATGACGCCCTTGGGCTTGCCGGTGGAGCCCGAGGTGTAGATGACGTAGGCGAGGTTGTCCGCGCCGGAGGACGCCGACACATTGTCCTGGGGCAGGGCCGCCAGCGTTGCCGCCTGGAGGTCGAGGCACACCAGGTGCTTCACTCGCGGCTGCCATGCCTCGGCCAGGTGCCGCATGGTGAGCAGCACGGAGGCTCCGCAGTCCTCGAGGACGAAGGACCTGCGCTGCGCGGGCGCCGCCGGGTCGATGGGCACGAAGGCGCCACCGGCCTTGAGTACGGCCAGCAGGGCGACGATGGCCTCCGGGGTGCGCTCCAGGCACAGGCCCACGCGCACGTCGGGGCCGACCCCCAGCGAGC
Source organism: Myxococcus sp. AM011 (assembly GCF_013372595.1). Lineage (NCBI taxonomy): Bacteria > Pseudomonadati > Myxococcota > Myxococcia > Myxococcales > Myxococcaceae > Myxococcus > Myxococcus sp. AM011. The sequence goes on along the minus strand of NZ_JABXEM010000004.1, from coordinate 58,271 downwards.
GCAGGTGCCAGGCGAGCTGATTGGCGCGGGCGTTGAGCTCGTGGAAGGACAGCGCCAGGTCCCCGAGCCGCACGGCTGGGGCCCGTGGCGTGCGGACCGCCTGCTGCTCGAAGAGGGTGTGGAGGCAGGTCTCGCGCGGGAAGCTGGCCGTGGCGCCGTTCCACTCCACCCGCAGCCGTTGGTGCTCTTCGGTCGTCTGGAGTTCCAGGGTGGACAGCGCCACGTCTGGTGCAGCCAGGGTCCCTTCCAGCAGGCTTTGGAGGTGTGCCAGGAGGCGCTCCGCGGTGGAGCGCTCGAACAGCTCGGTGCTGAAGACGAGCCCGCCGCGATAGCCGTCCGGCGTGCGCGTCAGGCTCAGGCTCAGCTCGAACTTGGCGGAGTCGGCGTCGACTTCCACGCTCCGCAGCGTGAGGCCGGGCAGGACCAGCTCCGTGCGCGGCGTGTTCTGCAGGACGAACATCGCCTGGAACAGCGGCGTGCGGCTCAGGTCTCGCGCCGGTTGCAGCTCTTCCACCAGCTTCTCGAACGGCACGTCCTGGTGATCGTAGGCGCCGAGCGTGGTGTCACGCACCTGGGCCAGCAACTGGCGGAAGGTGAGCTCCGGGGTGAAGCGGGCGCGCAGCACCAGGGTGTTGATGAAGACGCCAATGAGGCTCTCCGTCTCCGAGTGGCGGCGTCCGGCGATGGGCGAGCCGACCAGCACGTCGTCCTGGCCCGAGTAGCGCTGCAGGAGGGCCTGGAAGGCGGCGAGCAGCACCATGAAGGGGGTGGCGTCCTCGCGCTTCGCGAGGGCCTCGACCGCTTCGCTGAGCCCGGATGGCAGCGCCACCGGCACCGAGGCGCCCAGGTTCGAGAGGGCCGCGGGCCGAGGCTTGTCGGTGGGCAGCTCCAGCGCGTGAGGAGCGCCGGCGAGCAGTTGCTTCCACCAGCCGAGCTGCGCATGGAGCGTCTCTCCTTGTAGCCAGGAGCGCTGCCAGACCGCGTAGTCGGCGTACTGCACGGGCAGTTGGGGCAACGGCGAGGGCTGGCCGTGGAGGAAGGCCTCGTACAGAGCGGCCAGCTCCCGCACCAGCACGCCCATGGACCACCCATCGGAGATGCCGTGGTGCATGCACAGCAGCAGTACGTGTTCGGCGGGCGCCAGCCTCAGCACCGTGGCGCGCAGCAGCGGACCCGCTGCCAGATCGAAGGGGCGCAGGGCATCTTCGGTGGCAAGTCGCCGGGCCCGGGCCTCGCGCTGCTCGGCTGGCAGCGCGCTCAGGTCCACCACCTGCATGGGCTGTATCGCGGCGGGGTGGATGACCTGCCAAGGCTCGTCACCTTCGGCCTGGAAGGTGGTGCGCAGCGCTTCATGACGGAGCACCAGCGCCTCGAAGGCACGCTGGAGTGCCGACAACTCGAGTGTGCCCTCCAGTCGCAGAGCGGTGGGGATGTTGTAGGCGGGAGAGTTCGGCTGGAGCTGGTCGATGAGCCAGAGGCGCTGCTGAGCGAAGGAGAGAGGCAGCACGCCGGTGCGAGGAACGGGGCGCACGGGTGGCGCTTGGAGCGCGGAGTGGGGATGGGCGGAGTCGATGCGCCGAGCGAGGGCTGCGAGGGAGGGGGCCTCGAAGACGGCGCGCAGGGGCAGCTCAGCGCCGAAGCTGGAGCGAATGCGGGAAACGAGCTGGGTGGCGAGAAGCGAGTGGCCGCCGAGGGCGAAGAAGCTGTCGTTCAATCCGACGCGCTCGACGCGAAGCAGTTGCAGCCAGAGGGAAGCGAGCTGCAACTCGGTGGGCGAGGAGGGAGGGAGGAAGGCGTGGTCGTGCTGGGAGTCGGGAGCGGGAAGGGCCTTGCGGTCGAGCTTGCCGTTGGGAGTGAGAGGCAGGGCCTGCAGCGAGACGAAAGCCGAGGGCACCATGTACTCGGGCAGAAGCCGGAGTAGGGCAGTGCGCAGGGTTTCGGCTTCCAGTGCCAGGGCGGCTTCCGAGGGCACCAGATAGGCGACGAGGTGCTGGTGGCCAGGGACGTCGTGGCGCACGAGGGCGACAGCGTCACGCACGCCGGGCTGCTGCAAGAGGGCGGCTTCGATTTCGCCCAGCTCAATGCGCTGGCCGCGCAGCTTCACCTGGAAGTCGACGCGGTCGAGGTACTGGAGGGTGCCGTCAGCGAGCCAGCGCGCCTTGTCACCGGTGCGGTAGAGCCGAGCACCGGGCTGGGCACTGAAGGGGTTGGGTACGAAGCGCTCAGCGGTGAGCTGAGGGCGCCCGAGGTAGCCGAGGGCCAACTGAGCGCCACCGAGGAAGAGCTCTCCAGGCACGCCGATGGGCAGCGGGTGAAGGGCCGAGTCGAGGACGTAGGCGAGGGTATTGGCCACGGGGCGGCCAATGGGAAGGGTGAGGCCGGACTCCAGGCCCGAAACCTCGGCGAAGGTGGCGTCGATGGTGACTTCGGTGGGGCCGTAGAGGTTGACGAGCCGGACGGAAGGCAGGGCGGCGCGCAGGCGGGAGGCGGACTCGGAGGGAAGAGCTTCGCCGCCGCAGAAGAGCCAGCGCAGGCGTGAGGCCTGGGAGAGGGAAGTCTCCTCCAGCATGAAGCGCAGCAGGGAAGGCACCACCTGGAGGACGGTGACCTCGTGGCGGACGACGCAGGCGAGAAGAGCGGCCGGGTCGCGGTGCGCGTCGGGAGGCGCGAGGACGAGGGGAGCGCCCACCAGCAGCGGAGCCCAGCACTCCCAGACGGAGGCATCGAAGCTCAGTGGCGTCTTCTGCAGCACCTTGTCGCTAGAGCTCAACTCAAAGGTGGAGAGCAGCCAGGCCATATGATTGGCCAGGGCACGGTGGGAGACGACGGTGCCCTTGGGCTGGCCAGTGCTGCCGGAGGTGTAGATGACGTAAGCCGGGTGCTCGGCACCGGAGACGGATGCTGGTGAGGCCGTGCCGGAGAAAGCATCTTCCTGAGCATCGATGCAGATGACAGCGGGGCCTTCGGGGAGCAATGAGCGCAGCGAGTGCTGGGTGAGAAGCACTGGCGCGGCGGAGTCGCGCAGCATGAAGGCGAGCCGATCGCGCGGGTAGCTGGGGTCCAGAGGCACGTAGGCGGCGCCGGCTTTGAGGATGCCCAGCAGCGCCACCGGAAGCTCCAGCGAGCGCTCCATGCAGAGGGCAACGAGAGTCCCAGGTTTCACGCCCAGGGACGCCAGGTGCGAAGCAAGCCGGGAGGAACGCGCCTCCAACTGCCCATAGGTGAGCGAGTCGGAATCACTGACCGCCGCCAGGGCCTCGGGAGTGCGAGAAGCCTGGGCGCTGAAGAGCTGGTGCACGCACGCATCCGCCGGGAAATCCATGGCGGTGCGGTTCCACTCCACGAGCACGCGTGACTGCTCGGCCTCATCCATCATCGACAAAGAGGAGACTGGGAGAGAGGGCTGAGCGAGAGCGGAGCGCAGCAGCGTCCGCAAGTGCTCCACCAGGCGAGTGATGGAGGCGGAGTCGAAGAGGTCGGAGCAGAAGTCGAGCGAGCCAACGAAGCCGTCGGGGGACTCGGCGAGGGTGAGGCTCAAGTCGAACTTGGCCACGCGGCTGCCGCCCTCGATTCCGCGGAAGGTCAGCCCCGGGAGGCGCAGGGTGCTGGAGGGCGTGTTCTGCACCGCGAGCATGACCTGGAAGAGAGGGGAGTAGCTGAGGCTGCGCTCGGGGCGAAGCTCCTCGACGAGCTTCTCGAAGGGGACGTCCTGGTGCTCGTAGGCGCCAAGGGTGGACTGCTTCACCTGGGCGAGCAGTTGGGAGAAGGAGGAGCGCGAGTCGATGCGAGAGCGAAGGGCGAGGGTGTTGACGAAGAAGCCGATGAGGCCTTCGGTCTCAGCGCGGTTGCGGCCAGCGATGGGAGCGCCGACGACGACGTCGTCCTGGCCGGAGTAGCGGGAGAGGAGAAGCTGGAAGGCGGCCAGCAGCGTCATGAAAGGAGTGGTGCCCTGGCGCTGGCAGAAGGCGAGCAGCTCCTCGGAGAGGGGGTGGGAGAAGGAGACAGGGACGGAAGCGCCGCGGTGGGACTGGACGGAGGGGCGGGGCTTGTCGGTGGGCAACTCCAGCAGGGCAGGTGCACCGGAGAGATGCTGGCGCCAGTAGTCCAACTGACGCTGGAGCACGTCGCCTCGCAGCCAGCCCCGCTGCCAGGCCGCGAAGTCGGCGTACTGCACAGGCAGAGGTGGAAGGTGGGACTGGGTGCCTGAAGTCCGTGCGGCATAGAGCTCCGCAATCTCGCGCACGAGCACGCCAGAGGACCATGCATCGGAGACGATGTGGTGCATGCACACGAGCAGCAGGTGCTGCTCCTCCGAGAGCCGGAACAGCAGCGCTCGGAAGAGCGGGCCCTGGGCGAGGTCGAAGGGCCGCATGACCTCCACGCCGATCAGTCGCTGTGCCTCGGCCTCTCGCTGCTCGGAAGCCAGCGCGCTCAGGTCCACCACCGGCAGCGAGAAGTCCGCGTCGGGGTGGATGACCTGGATGGGCTCGCCGTCCAGTACCGTGAAGGTGGTGCGCAGGGACTCATGGCGGCGGACCAGCAGGTCGAAGCCGTGCTCCAGCGTGTCGACCTCCAGCGAGCCCTCCAAGCGCAGCGCGGCGGGCATGTTGTAGACGGCGCTGCCGGGCTGGTACTGGTCGAGGAACCACAGTCGCTGCTGGGCGAACGACACGGGCAGCGGGCCCCCTCGGGGCACGGGGACGATGGCGGGCGCCGGGCCCGCGCTGGCGGAGCGCCGGGCGGAGTCGACGCGCTCGGCGAGCGCGGCCACGTTGGGGGCCTCGAAGAGGGCACGGACGGGCAGCTCCACCTGGAAGGACTGCCGCAGCCGCGACACCACCTGCGTGGCCAGCAGCGAATGGCCTCCCAGTGCGAAGAAGTCCTCGCGCACGCCGACCTTCTCCACGCGCAGCAACCCCGCCCAGATGGAGGCGACCTCCTCCTCGGTGGGCGTGCGCGGGGCGACGTAGGAGGCCTCGCTGGAGGGCGCCTCCGGAGCGGGCAGGGCCTTGCGATCCACCTTGCCGTTGGCCGTCAGCGGAAGGGCCTCCAGTGCGACGAAGGCGGAGGGCACCATGTAGGCCGGCAGCCGCTCCTGCAGGAAGGCCCGGAGTGACTCGGTGGGCACGGGCTCGGACGGGACGACGTAGGCGACGAGCCGCTTGTCGCCGGGCACGTCCTCGCGTGCCACGACCAGTGCCTCGAACACGGCGGGGTGCTCGCGCAGGGCAGTGGCCACCTCGCCGGGCTCCACGCGGAAGCCACGCACCTTCACCTGGAAGTCGGCGCGGCCGATGAACTCCATGCGGCCGTCCAGCAGCCAGCGGACCTTGTCGCCGCTGCGGTACATGCGCGCGCCCGGCACCGGGCTGTAGGGGTCCGGCACGTACCGCTCGGCCGTCAGCTCCGGCTGGCCCTGATAGCCGCGCGTCACCTGGGCGCCGCCGATGAACAGCTCACCGGGCACGCCCACGGGCACCGGTTGCAGGCGCCCATCCAACACATAGAGGCGTGTGTGGTCCAGCGGCCGCCCCAGGGGCACGGTGGCGGGTGCCATGCCCGGAGCGGGCTGCTCCACGCGGCCCGCGAGCACGCCGACCGTCGTCTCGGTGGGGCCGTAGTGGTTGAACACCTCGCAGTCGGGAGCCAGCGCGCGCACCTGGTCCAGCAGGGCCCACGTGGAGGTCTCGCCGCCCAGCACCAGCTTCTTGCGGGGCAGGACGTGCCGGGGCTCGGCCGCCGTCATGAGCGCCGCCAGGTGCGAGGGGACGATCTTCACGCAGTCCACGGGGTGGCGCTCGAAGTACTCGGCCACGCCGGCGGGGCTGCTGGCGCGCTCCTGGGTGAGCACGTGCAGCAGTCCGCCGGTGCAGAGGGCGGGGAACAGCACCGTGTTGCCCAGGTCGGCCACGAAGGTGGACACCAGGGCGAAGCTGGCGCACTCCGTCAGGCCCAGCCGCGCGGTGGCCGCGCGCACGTACTGGACGAGCTGCGCGTGCGTCACGGCGACGCCCTTGGGCCGGCCGGTGCTGCCCGAGGTGAACAGCACGTAGGCCACGTGGTCCGCGGAGGACTCGCGCGGCGGCGCATCCGTGCGCTGCACCGCCAGCGTCGCGGCGTCCACGTCCACCAACACCCGGTGCGCGAGGGACTCACCGAACGCCGCGGCGTACCGCGACTCCGTCACCACCACCGGTGCGCGGACCTCGTCCACCAGCGAGCGCAGGCGCGGGGCAGGCTGGGAAGGATCCAACGGCACATAGGCGCCGCCGGCCTTCCAGACGCCCAGCAGCGCCACCACCATGTCCACCGAGCGCTCCAGGCACAGGGCCACGCACCGCTCGGGGCCCACGCCCAGGGAGCGCAGGTGCCACGCGAGCTGGTTGGCGCGAGCGTCCAGCTCGCCATGGGTGAGGACCTGCTCCTCGCAGCGCACCGCCGGCTTGCCGGGGTTGAGCGCGGCCTGCTCCTCGATGAGGGCGTGCAGGACTCCCCCGGCGGAGAAGGGGGCTGGCGAGGCGTTGAAGGACTCCAGAACCTGGTACCGCTCGGAGGCCGGCAACAGGGAGAGCTCACCCACGCGGGTGTCCGGCGCGGCGGCCACGGCCTCCAGCAGGGTGGTCAGGTGCGCCACCATCCGGGCGGCGGTGGACGCGTCGAAGAGGTCCGTCCGGTAGTTCAGCGTGCCGCCGATTCCTTCCGGCGTGTGTCCCAGGAACAGCGTCAGGTCGAACTTCGCGGCCTGATGTCCCGTGTCCACGGGGTGCAGCTCCAGCGGGTCACTGCCCGGGGGGCCCACCAGCTTCGCGGACGCCGTGGGCGTGGTCTGCAGCGACAGCATGACCTGGAACAGCGGCGAGTGGCTGAGGCTGCGCTGGGGCTGCAGCTCTTCCACCAGCTTCTCGAAGGGCACGTCCTGGTGCTCGTAGGCCCCCACCGTGGTGGAGCGCACCTGGGCGAGCAGCTCGCGGAAGGTGGCCTCGGGCCGCACGCGGGCGCGCAGCACCAGCGTGTTGACGAAGAAGCCGATGAGGCCCTCGGTCTGTCCCTGGGTCCGGCCCGCGATGGGCGAGCCAACGCAGAGGTCGTCCTGGCCGGAGTAGCGCGACAGGAGCACCTGGAAGGCGGCCAGCAACACCATGAAGGGAGTGGCGCCCTCGCGCTGGCCCAGCGACTGGAGGCCCCCGGTCAGCTCCGCGGACAGGCGCACCGGCACGTGGGCGCCGCGGTGGGACTGCACGGCGGGGCGGGGCCTGTCGGTGGCCAGCTCCAGCAGCGCGGGAGCGCCGCCGAGCTCGCGCTTCCAGTAGTCCAGCCGCTTCGCCAGGGCCTCGTCGCGCAGCCAGCCGCGCTGCCACGCCGCGAAGTCACCGTACTGCACCGGCAACGGGGGCAGGCTTGCCTCGGTGCCGGAGGCATGCGCCGTGTACAGCGCGCCCAGCTCGCGCACCAGCACGCCCATGGACCAGCCGTCGGAGACGATGTGGTGCATCGTCACCAGCAACACGTGCTCATGCGCGTCCAGCCGCAGCAGGCCGGCGCGCAGGAGCGGGCCGTTGGCCAGATCGAAGGGCCTCACGGCCTCCTCGTGGGCCAGTCTCCGGGCGGAGTCCTGCTGCTCGGATGCGGGCAGGTCCCGCAGGTCCACCACGGGCAGCGGCATGCGCGCGGGCGGGTGGATGCGCTGCAGGGGCTCGCCGTCGCGCGAGGTGAAGGTGGTGCGCAGCGCCTCGTGCCGGGCGACCACGTCCGTGAGGGCCCGCTCCATGGCCTCCACGTCCAGCGCTCCCGCCAGCCGCACCGCCGTGGGGATGTTGTAGAGGGCCGTCCCCGGCTCGAGCTGGTCGATGAACCACAGGCGCTGCTGCGCGAAGGACAGCGGCAGCTCGCCCGTGCGGGGCACCGGGGTGAGCGCGGGGAGGGCCAGGCCCTGGCGGGCCAGTCGGGCGACGTCCACCTCCCGGGCCAGGCCGAGGACGGTGGGCGCCTCGAACAGCTTTCGCAGGGGCAGCTCGGCGCCGAAGCTGGCGCGGATGCGGGAAACCAGTTGGGTGGCCAGCAGCGAGTGGCCGCCCAGCTCGAAGAAGCTGTCGTTCACACCCACGCGCTCGACGCCCAGCACCTGAACGAAGATCTCCGCGAGCGCGGACTCGGTGGGCGTGGACGGCGCCACGTATTGGGTGCGACCGGCCGCCGGGGCCTCCGGGGCGGGCAGGGCCTTGCGGTCCACCTTGCCACTCGGCGTCAGCGGCAGCGCCTCCAACCGCACGAAGGTGGAAGGCAACATGTACGCGGGCAGTTGCTTCAGCAGTGCGTCCCGCAGCGCCGCCTCGTCCAGCGTCCCGCCGTCCGCGACGACGTAGGCCACCAGGCGCTGATCTCCCGCCGCGTCCTGGCGCACCACCGCCACCGTGTCGCGCATGCCGGGCCACGCGAGCAGCGCGGCCTCGACTTCACCCAGCTCGATGCGGAAGCCGCGCAGCTTCACCTGGAAGTCGGCGCGGCCCAGGTACTCCACCGTGCCATCCGGCAGCCACTTCGCCAGGTCGCCCGTCTGGTACATCCGCGCGCCCGGCGTGGCGCTGAACGGGTCCGGGATGAAGCGCTCGGCGGTCAGCTGGGGCCGGCGCCAGTAGCCACGACCCACCTGCACGCCGCCGATGAAGAGCTCCCCGGGCACACCGGGGGGCACGGGCTGGCCATGGCGGTCCAGCAGGTGGATGCGGGTGTTGGGAACCGGGCGGCCAATGGGCACGCTCCGGCGCTCATCGCCCCTGGGGCAATCCCAGGCGGTGACCTCCACCGCGGCCTCGGTGGGGCCATAGAGGTTGTGCACCTCCGCCACCGGCAGGCGCGCGTGCGCCTTGCGCACCAGGTCCGAGGGCAGGGCCTCGCCGCTGCACACCACGCGGCGCAGCCCGGTCAGCCCCTCAAGCCCTGGCTCCTCCACGAAGGCACGGAGCATCGAGGGCACGAAGTGCACCGTGGTGACGCGCTCCTGCTCCATCACGCGCACCAGGTAGGCCGGGTCCTGGTGCCCACCCGGGCGGGCCAACAACAGCCTCGCGCCCGCCATCAGGGGCCAGAAGAACTCCCAGACGGAGACATCGAAGCTGAACGGCGTCTTCTGGAGCACCGTGTCCGCGGCGGTGATGCCGTAGCGCTGCTGCATCCACAGCAGACGGTTGACGACACCCGCGTGCGCATTCATGGCCCCCTTGGGGCGGCCGGTGCTGCCAGAGGTGAAGATGACGTAGGCCAGGGCCTCGGGGCCGGCCAGCGGGGCCGGGCGGGACTCCGGCTGGCGCGCCACGATGTCCCACTCGGAATCCAGGCGGAGCAGGTGGGCGGAGTGCGGCGGCAGCACGTCCTTCAGGTGCTCCTGGAGGAGGATGACGGGCGCGGCGGTGTCCTCGAGCATCCACGCCAGCCGCTCACGCGGGTAGGCGGGATCCATGGGGACGTAGGCGGCGCCGGCCTTGAGGACGCCGAACAGGGCGACCACCATCTCCAGCGAGCGCTCCACGCAGACGCCGACGAGGGACTCGGGGCCCACGCCCAGCGTGCGCAGGTGGTGCGCGAGCTGGTTGGCGCGAGCGTCGAGCTGGGCGTAGGTGAGCCGTTGGCCCTCGAAGTCCAGGGCGATGGCGTCGGGGGTGAGGGCGGCCTGGTCCTCGAAGAGCTGGTGGATGCACACGTCGCGCGCGTACTCCACGCGGGTGTCATTCCACTCCACCAGCACCTGCTGGCGCTCCTGCTCCGACAGCAGGGACACGGAGGTCAGGAGGGCCTCGGGCCGCTCCAGCATCGCCTCCAGGGCCGTCAGCCAGTGCCGCAGCAGCCGGTCCACGGTGCCGGGCGGGAAGCGGGTCTCATCGAACGTGAGGCGCAGCTCCAGCCGCGAGCCGGGCGACACGAGCGCCACGAGCGGCAGGTCCGGCTGCTCGGTGGTGGTGAAGTCGCGGATGTCGTACTGGCCCCCGCTGGAGCGGACGGCCTCGTCCACGGGGTAGTTCTCGAAGACGTAGAGGCTCTCGAACAGGCGCGAGCCGCGCGGCACGTCGCTCCAGGTCTGGGCGAGGGCCAGCGGCGTGTGCTCGTACTGGCGCAGCTCGAGCATGCGCGCGTGGAGGTCCGCCAGCCACTGCCGCACCTGCACCTGGGGCTCGACCTGGATGCGCACGGGCAGGGTGTTGATGAACATGCCCACCATGTGCTCGATGCCGGGCAGCTCGGCGCCGCGTCCGGAGACGGTGGCGCCGAAGAGGACGTCGGGCTCTCCGGCGTGGCGGGAGAGCACCAGGGCCCAGGCGCCTTGCAGCACCGTGTTGGCCGTGAGCTGGCGCTGCCGGACGAAGGCCTGGAGCGCGCGGGTGCTCTCCTCGCTCAGGTAGACGGCCTGACTGCCCTTGCGAGGCCTGGCCCTGTCCTGTCGGGGAGGCAGCGCGCCCGGCAGCGGGGTGGGCGAGGAGAAGCCGCTCAGGACCTTGCGCCAGTATTCCCGGGTGCGCTCCTCGGACTGCTGCCGCAGCCAGGCGATGAAGCCGCGGAAGGCGGACGCCTGCTCCAGCGAGGGCTGGCGGCCACCGACGGCGGCGTCGTAGGCGGTGAACAGCTCCTTGAAGAGGATGCCGAGGCTCCACCCGTCCAGCAGCAGGTGGTGAGAGCTCCAGAGCACGCGGTACGCGCCGTCCACCAGCCGTATCACGGTCAGCCGCATCAGCGGCGGCTGGCCCAGGTCGAAGCCGCGCTCGCGGTCCGCGGCCAACAGCGCGTCGAAGCGGGCCTGCTGCTCGGACGTGGGCAGCTCGCTCCAGTCGAGCTCCTCCCACGGCAGCACCGCGTTCGGGCTCACCCGCTGAAGGGGCTGCTCGAGTCCGTCCCAGGCGAACGAGGTCCGCAGGATGGCGTGCCGCTCCACCACCGCCTTCCAGGCGAGACGGAAGGCTGCCATGTCGACGCCCGCGCCGAACGTCCACGCGCACTGCGTGACGTAGACGCCGGAGCCGGGCGCCATCAGGGACTCGAACAGCATGCCGTGCTGCAGGGGCGACAGCGGGTAGAGGTCCTCCACGGGCGTGCCAGCGGGCAGCACGTGGTCCAGCGCCGCCTGAGACAGGCGCGCCAGGGGGAAGTCCGCGGGCGTGAATCGGAGCGCGTCCCCGGTCGCGCGGCCGTCAATCAACGCGCGCAGGGAGGCGAGCATGTCGCGGGCCAACCCCTCGATGGTGGTGCGCTCGTGCAGGTGCTCGCCGTAGGTGATGGAGAGGTGGAGCTTCCCGTCGCTGACGCGTCCGCCGACCTCCAGCAGGTGCGAGCGCGGGTCGCCAGCGTCGCGTGACGCGCCGGAGGACTCCCTGGCGAAGGCGAAGGCGGTGGAGGCCGAGGTCGACGCGTCGAGCTGGCCGAGGTAGTTGAAGGAGACCTGGGGCTGGGGCAGCGCGCGCAGGCGCGACGCCGCGTCCTCCTCGCCCATGTGGCGCAGCAGCCCGTAGCCCAAACCCTTGTTGGGCAGTTGGCGCAGTTCGTCGCGCACCGCGCGCAGCATGTCCCCTGGCGAGCCCGAAGGAGGCAGTTGGAAGAAGACGGGGTAGGTGGCGGTGAACCAGCCGACGGTGCGAGACAGGTCCACGCCCTCGAAGAGGTCCTCGCGGCCGTGGCCTTCCAGCTCCACCAGCACGTGGTGCCGGCCCGTCCAGCGCGACAGGGCGTGGGCGAGCGCGGTGAGGAGCACGTCCTCCAGGCGGGCCCGGTACGCGGTGGCCACGTCCTGAAGCAACAGTCGCGTCTCCTCCACCTCCAGCGAGAAGTCCACGGACTGGCTGGAGCCGAAGGTGTTGGTCTCGGGCGCGGACGCCTTGTCGACCGGCAGCGGCTGGACCTCCGCGCGCGCGCCGCTCAGCCAGTAGGTCAGCTCCTGTTGAACGGACTCGGAGCGGGCGTGCCGCTGGAGCTTCTCCGCCCAGGCCTTGAAGGACGTCGTCTTCGGAGGGAGGGCGGGCTGCTGGCGCTGGGCGAGCTGCTGGTAGACGGCCTCCAGGTCCTCCATGAGGACTCGCCAGGAGACGGCATCCACCACGAGGTGATGGGCCACGAGCAGCAGGCGGGACGGCTGTCCCGCGCCAGGGTCCATGAGGGTGGCGCGCAGCAGCAGCCCCTCGTCCAGGACGAGGCTCCGCTGCACGTCATTGGCCACGACCTGGATGGCGGAGGCGAGGTCCTCCGGAGCGACGCCGGAGAGGTCCTCCCGGCGCAGGCGCGGCGGGGCCTGCGGGCCCGGGGACTCCTGGTGCCAGGCGCCGTCGGGCTGGCGGGTGAAGCGCAGGCGCAGGGAGTCGTGGTGCTCCACCAGCTTGCCCAGGGCCTGCTCCAGCAGGGCCGGCTCCAGGGGCCGGCGCACCTCCAACAGCAGGGCCTGGTTGAAGTGGTGGGGCTGGCGAGGGGCCTGCTCGAAGTAGCCGTGCTGCACGGGCGTGAGGGGCACCGGGCCTTGCACCAGGCCCTGCTCGGCCGACGACGCCTGGGCCACCTTCACCACCGTGGCCAGCGCTTCCACCGTCTGGTGCTGGAAGAGCTGGCGCGGAGTCAGCTGCAGTCCGGCCTGCCTCGCCCGCGCCACCACCTGCAGGGTGATGATGGAGTCGCCGCCCAGCTCGAAGAAGTTGTCGCGGATGCCGACCTGGGGAAGGTTCAGAACCTGGGCCCAGACCTCGGCCAGTGTCTTCTCCGCGGCGTTGCGCGGCGGCAGGTATTGGGAGGACAGCTCCGCCTGCGCGCCGTCCACGGCGGGGAGCGCCTTGCGGTCCACCTTGCCGTTGTCCGTCAGCGGCAGCGCTTCCAGGCGCATGAAGGCGGCGGGCACCATGTACTCGGGCAGCCGCTGCTTGAGGAAGGCGCGCAGCTCGGTGATGGGGGCCTGGCCCTCGAAGTAGGCCACCAGACGCTTGAGGCCCTTGTCCTCGCGCGCGACGACGACGGCCTTGGTGACCGCCGGGTGGGCCAGCAGCGCCGCCTCCACCTCGGGCAGCTCGATGCGGAAGCCGCGGATCTTCACCTGCGTATCCGCGCGGCCCAGGAACTCCAGCACGCCGTCGGCGCGGCGGCGCACCAGGTCTCCGGTGCGGTACATGCGCGCGCCGGGCTGCGGGTGGAAGGGGTCGGGCAGGAAGCGCTCGGCGGTGAGGTCCGGCTGCCGCAGGTAGCCCCGGGCCAGGCCATCGCCGGAGATGAAGAGCTCACCGGGCACGCCGAAGGGCAGTGGGTGCAGGTGCTTGTCCAGCACGTACATCCGCGTGTTGCCAATGGGGGTGCCAATGGGCACCGAGGAGCCCGGCTGGGAGGGCTCCGTCATGCGGAAGCAGGAGGCGAACAGCGTGGACTCGGTGGGGCCGTAGCAGGCCGTCACCGGGATGCGCAGCCGCTCCAGCACGCGGCGCACGTGGGGCGCGGAGACGACGTCGCCGCCAGTGAGCAGTTGCTTGACGGAGCCCAGGCCCTCCAGGTGGGCATCCACCATCTGCGTGAAGAGGCCCGCGGTGAGGTGGAGCGTGGAGACGCGGTGGCGCTCCAGGACGAGCTGCAGCTCGCGCACGTCATTGGGCGCGTGGGGTGGGAAGAGGACCAGCCGGCCGCCGTGGAGCAGCGGTCCCCAGACCTCGAGCGTGGAGGCGTCGAAGGAGATGGGGGCGATGAGGAGGAAGGAGTGCTCGGGCCCCAGGTCCATGTAGTCGACGCGGCCCAGCAGCAGGCGCATGACGGAGCGGTGCTCGATGCAGACGCCCTTGGGCCTGCCGGTGGAGCCGGAGGTGAAGTCGATATAGGCCAGGTTGCGCGAGGTGGTGGCGCAGGGCGGAGGCGACGCGGGAAGCCCTGCCAGCTCCTCGGTGAGCTCCTCGATGAAGAGGCACGCCATGCCTTCGCAGGGGAGCTGGGAGGCCAGGGCGCGGGAGGTGATGAGGACCTGGGGCTGGGAGTCCTCCAGCATCTGGGTGAGGCGCTGGCGGGGGTAGGAGGCGTCGAGGGGGACGTAGCAGCCACCGGCCTTGAGGATGGCCAGCAGGGAGACGACGAGCTCGACGGAGCGCTCCAGGCAGAGGGCGACGCGAGAGTCGGGGCCCACGCCCTGGCGTTGCAGCAGCCAGGCGAGCGAGTTGGCCTGGGCGTCCAACTGACGGTACGTCAGTTGATGGGAGGCGTCCTCCAGGGCGATGGCGTCGGGGCGCAGGGCCACCTGCTGGGCGAAGACCTCGTGGATGCAGGCGTCGCGCGGGTAGTCGTAGGCGGTGGCGTTGCACGCCTCCAGCGCCTGGTGCCGCTCGGCGCCGGTGAGCAGGCCGTGGACGGAGAGCGGAGCGTCCGGCCGCGCGGCGAGCGCCTCGGACAGGCCCTGGGCGTGGGCGGCGATGCGGCCGGCGGTGGCGGCGTCGAACAGGTCGGTGGCGTACTCCACCACGCCGTGGAAGCCCTCTTCTGATTCCACCAGCGTCAGCGTCAGGTCGAACTTGGCGGCGGTGCCTTCCGACTCCACCGGGCGCAGCACCACGCCGGGCAGCGAGAGGGGCGCCATCGGCGCGTTCTGCAGCGCGAACATCACCTGCGCCAGCGGCGTATGGCTGAGGTTTCGCTGGGGCTGGAGCGCGTCCACCAGCTTCTCGAAAGGGAACTCCTGATGGGCGAAGGCGCCCAGCGTCATCTCCCGCACCTGGACCAGAAGCTGGCGGAAGCTCCGCGTCCATTCCACCTGGGAGCGCAGCACCAGGGTGTTGATGAGGATGCCGATGAGTCCACCCAGTCCCGGGCGGTTGCGGCCAGCGATGGGGGTGGCGACGGAGATGTCGTCCTGCCCGGAGTAGCGGGAGAGCAGCACCTGCCACGCGGCCAGCAGCGCCATGAAGGGCGTGGCACCCTCCTTCTGGCACAGGGCCTTCAGCTCGTCGGAGGCCTGCCTGGAAAGGCGCACCGGCACGGTGGCGCCGCGGAAGGACTGCACCGCCGGACGGGGGTGGTCCGTGGGCAGCTCCAGCACCTGCGGCGCCCCGGAGAGCTGCTGGCGCCAGTAGCCGAGCTGCGTCTCCAGCACCTCGCCCTGGAGCCAGCCGCGCTGCCACACCGCGTAGTCCACGTACTGGAGGCCGGGCTCGGGCAGGGGAGAGGGACGGCCCGAGAGGAAGGCGTCGTAGAGCGCCGCGAACTCGCGGATGAAGACGCCCATGGACCAGCCATCCGAGACGATGTGGTGCATCGTCAGCAGGAGGATGTGGTCCTGGGGGGCGAGCCGGAGCAGGGTGCCGCGGATCAGCGGACCCTGGACGAGGTCGAAGGGGCGCAGGGCCTCCTCGCGCGCCAGGCGGAGCGCCTCTGGCTCACGTGCGTCCTCGGGCAGGTGGCCCAGGTCGACGACCGGGAGGGTGACGGACGCCGCGGGTGCGATGACCTGGACCGCGCTCTCCGGGCCGGGCCGGAAGGTGGTGCGCAGCGACTCGTGGCGGCGGACGACCTCGGACGCGCTGCGCTCCAGCGCCGCCACGTCCAGGACGCCCTCCATCCGGACGGCCGCGGGGATGTTGTACGCCGCGCTCCCCGGGTCCATCCGGTCGAAGAACCACAACCGCTGCTGTGAGAAGGACAGCGGGTAGGCATCCGCGCCGCGGGGTTGGACGGGGATGGCCGGCTGCTGGGCGCGAGTCGACTTCTCGCGCAGCTGCCGCATGAGCTGTTCCCGCTTGTCCGCGGGGAGGGAGGCGAGACGCTTGAGAATGTCACTGCTCATCTGACTTCACTCCAGGCGCAGCGTCCGTGCCATCCGGGGCCGCGAGCATCCGCTCCCGCATGTGACTTTCCGGAAGAGTTGGGTTCAGCGGGCCGACGAGGCCCGCAGCGGGCCGGAGGCGGCGGGAGCAGGGCTCACGGACACCTGGAGCCCATGGCGTGACCGGAGCGTGACGACGGGGTCTGGAATCACCGTCTGTCCCGGCACGACATTCACCTTGAAGCGCTGAAGCATCATCGTCAGCGCCACGGTGGACTGCATCAGGGCCATGTTGCTGCCAATGCACAGCCGCTGGCCCGCGCCGAAGGGGAAGTACGCGAAGCGCGGCCGCTTCCCGGCGCTCTCCGGCATGAAGCGCTCCGGCATGAACTTCTCCGGCTCTTCCCAGAACGCCGGGTGCTTGTGGACGATGGGCTGCATCATCATCATGACGGTGCCCGCCGGCACGTCGTAGGCGCCCAGCTTGTCCTGCTCCTTGGCCTGTCGGGCCATCACCCACGCGGGGGGGTACAGTCGCAGCACCTCCTCGAACACCGCGGTGATGTAGCGAAGCTTCGGCAGGTCCTGGAGCTGCGGGGGCCTGTCGCCGAGGGTGGAGGCGATCTCGTCGCGCATCCGCTGCTCCACCTCGGGGTGCTGGCTGAGCAGCAGCCAGGTCCACGCCAGCGCCACGGCCGTGGTCTCATGGCCCGCGAAGAAGAGGTTGACGCACTCGTCGCGAAGCTGCTCGTCGCTCATGCCTTCGCCCGTCTTCGGGTCCCGAGCCGCCATCATCTGGCCGAGCATGTCGGGATGGGCCGTGGGGTTCTGGCGGCGGCTGGCGATGGCCGCGTACACGGCGGCGTCCAGGGTGGCGATTCCCGCGCGGAAGCGCTTGCGGCGCTGCGTGCGGAGCTTCAGCGCGGTGATGAGGTACACCATCCACCACTTGCGCCGCATGTTCTGCATCCGGACGATTTCCTGGCACGCCTCCAGGATCTCCGGCTGCTCTTCCACCATGTCGTCGGTGAAGACGCCGCGGCCGACGATGGAGAGCGACAGCCGGGTCATGTCGTTGGCGATGTCGAAGACCTCTCCCGTGCGCGTCCGGGCCTCCCACCGGTCCAACATCTTCCGCACGCTGTCCACCATGGTGGGGACCAGCGCCGCCATCCGCTCGGGGTGGAAGGCCGGCTGGATGAATCGCCGCTGCTGGCGCCAGAATTCGCCCTCGCTGGGGAACAGCCCCTTTCCGAGCAGCTTGCCCGGCGGGTTGTGCGGCTTGGGGTAGTTCTGCGCGTTGTCGACCAGGACATGTTTCACGTAGTCCGGGTGGCTCAACAGGAAGACGGTCTGTCGTGGACCGACCCGGATGCGGACCGCATCCCCATATTGCTGGAAGGTTCGTCCGAAGAAGCCAAGCGGGTCGGCCTGCGCCTCCAGCATGCTGCCGAACAACGGCTTTCCCTTGGGCCCGGGTGGGAGGGTCAAGAGGTCTTTCCCGGTGGTCATCGTGGTGTCTCCAGCGGAGCGCGTCAGGGGCACGGGCGCGGATCGAACCCGTGCCGCCTCCGTGCGGGTGGCTTTGCGAGAGGGAGCAGGGCTCCCGCGCGGTGGGGGATGGAATACGCTCCAGCGGAAGGGCCGCTCGCACCTGGCGGGGAGCGGCCTTCCACCCGGAGGCGGCCTACTTTCCGACGGGCATCGCGCGCCGCGCGGGAGCGGGGGCCTTGCCCGGGATGAACCAGCGAGGCCCGCCGAAATACATCAGCGCTTCCTGCTTCTTCACGAAGATATCCATCGCGATGGAGATGCGCTCGTGCTTGCCCAGGTAGGGCCGCACCTCGTGCCGGACGTAGCTGGGGAAGAAGAAGAGCTTGCCCTCGACGGGGGTGACACTCACTCGCCAGTCGTTGTCCCACGGGCTGGTCTGCCCCGCGGCCTTCCCTCCGTGGCTGCGGTCCAGGAAGCCGGGACGGAAGTACACCGTCTGACCGCCCTCGGACTCGTCCGGCGCCTCACCCGGGCCGTAACCCGTCTGCACCTGGTAATGGCCGCTGATGTACGAGGGGTCGTGGTGGTGGACCTCGAGGAACTCCCCGTACCGCAACACGTTCGCCCAGCAGGAGATGCCGACAATCTGCATGCCGGGGTCGTCCGGATTCTCGCCCTGCAACTTGAATGTCTCGCGGATTCCTTCCAGCACGTGCTTACGGAACTCGGCGATCTCAGGGTACTCCCAGTTGAGGACGTTGAACTCCAGCCAGTACGCCGTCAGGCCCTGCTTGATGCCCGCCACCAGCGTCGGCTTGTGCTTCGCGAGAATCTCCTGCTCCTTCTCCCGGATGATTCGCGCGAGCCCTTCGTTCAACTCTTTGGAATCCTTGAAGTGGATCGCCAAGGTGGTGGTCGGCCACATCACTTCTGCCTTGACGATTTTCTCCATCGGTTCTGCCCTGTGCCTTTTCGCGAGGTGTCGTGACTGTGCTGAAGGGGCCGCATGGTTCAGTCATGCGGTTCCCGGACAATCCTAGCAAAAGAGCCGAAAAACTGGGAATAGCCCTGGGAGTTGCTTCCTTGGGATGCAGGGGAGAGACTGCGGTCACCGGAATCAAGAGCGCGGGCTACCAGCGGCCCTGCATGTGCCGGATGAAGGCATAGGGGGTGCCGGGGTCCAGCACGCCCGCCGCATCCAGCCGCTTCATCTGCGCGGCGTCCAGCTTCAAGGCCGCCGCCTTCAGGTTCTCGTCGAACTGGCTCACGCTGCGCGCCCCGAACACGACGGACGTGACGGCCTTCTTGTGTAGCAACCAGGCGAGTGACACCTGGGCGGGAGTGGCGTCCAGCTCCTTCGCCACGGCCTCCACTTCGGCCAGGACACGCCAGTTGCGAGGGGTGTCGAACTCCGCCCTGCGCTCGCTCTCCACCGCCAGTCGAGTGGCCTCTGGCGGCTCCTGTCCCTGGCGATATTTGCCGGACAGGAAGCCCGAGGCGAGCGGTGCCCAGGCGAGGAGGCCTACGCCCAAATGCTCACAGAGCGGCAGGTACTCACGCTCGGCATCGCGCACCACCAGGCTGTATTGCGCCTGGAGCGACACGAACCGGGACAGCCCCAGGTGGCGGCTCGTCCACAGGGCGTCCACCATCCGGTAGGCGGCATAGTTGCTGGCGCCGATGTAGAGCACCTTGCCCTGGCGCACGAGGTCTTCCATGGCACGGAGCGTCTCCTCCACGGGCGTGTCCACGTCCTGCATGTGCACCTGATACAGGTCGATGCGGTCCGTTTTCAGCCGCCGCAGGCTGTCCTCCACCGAGGTGCGCAGGCTGAGTCGCGAGCCCCCCGCGTTGTTCGGCCCCGGCATCAAGCGCAGACGGAACTTGGAGGCCAGCACCATCTGGTCCCTCCGCTCGTTGCCTTGCCCGAACCACTTCCCAATCAGGGTCTCCGAGACCCCCATCCCGTACACGTTGGCCGTGTCCAGGAAGTTGATGCCCACCTCCAGGGCCCGATCCAGGATGGCAAGGGAGGTCTTCTCGTCCGTACCAAAGCCCTGGCTGGCCGAGCCCTCCAATGGCTCGCCGAGCGCCATGGTCCCGAAGCACAGCGTCGACACTCTCAACCCGCTTTGTCCCAGCCTGCGGTATTCCATACGCATGCAGCTCTCCGGTGTCATCCGCGTCCGGGATGGATGGCGGCGCCCCGTGAACTACTCCAGCCACGCATGATGCGCTACGGGTGTTCCAGGGATGTCTCGTGCGAGCCCTTCACCTTTTTGGGAAGCACGTCTGGAAGTTCGTCCTCTGCCGGGTGCGTCATTGGAGGCCCGTCCCGCCGGGAATGAGGCCCGAGGAAACAAGTCCGCGCCCAGGGCCGACAACTCCGGTGGCAGTGCAGTTCATTCGCCACTGGGAGAGAGCTGGCCATGTCCACCCGCATCGACCGAAACCCTCGCACGAACGTGGGGGCGACGCAGAAGCAGGAGCCCGCGTCCACCGCGGCCAAGAGCACTGCCGGGAACAGCGTCGCGGAGCGCTCTCGCCTGAACGGCGCCACCGTGGATGCCTTTCAGGGGGCACCACTGACCCAGCGGGCGCTGGCCAGCCTGGGCAATCCGACGGCGACGGCGAACCAGATCGCCGCGACACCCGCTCCGGTCCTGAGTCGTGAGGAGGAGGCCGCGGCGAGGAAGGCCCTCGAAAACGCGACGAACCGCGAGGACCCCTCCTACATCACCGAGTGGCTGAAGGCCCATCCAGACCCCGCGCAGCAAGCGGCCTTCATGGACATGCTCTTCGAATACGGCGCGCCGGCCGGCAACCTCCTCGACAAGGCGGGGAAGCTGAGCCCCGAGGACCAGAAGCTCCTCTCCAAGGCCGTTGACGCGGCCTACCGCTCGGGCGCGCTCACCCTCGACGAATTGACGGAGGCGGTCGGCTCCCACGGCAACGGCTCCTGGGGGGGTGAGACGCACGAGACGCTGGCGAACATCATCGCCGGAACGGGGAACCCCGAGCTCATCAACGCCTATGTGGAGCGCGAGCTGGAGATCATGACGGCCAGCAACGCCGAGGACCCGGCGCGCGCCGTCGCCATCGCCACGGCCCTCGCGGGGCTTCCCCCGGCCGAGCTCCAGAAGTTCCTGGAGCGCCACCCGGACATCGTTCCGCTCCTGCTCAAGAACCTCGAGGACCCCATCGTCATCGGCGGCGGCTCCGCGCTCGGCAAGCTCCTGGACGCGGCCAGCGCCATCCAGCCTCCCACCGAGCAGTCCCTCCAGGTGTTCATGGACAGCATCAGCCACTTGGGGGAGAACTCCGACTCCCGCGCGGCGGCGGCAAGGTTCTTCCAACGCAACGCGGACGCGATTCTCTCCGCGCTCGAGGACGCCTCCGGGTCCATTGGCAGCCACGGTGCCGGAAAGCTCTCCGAGTTCTTTACCCGCACGCTCTTCACGGAGCCCGCCTACGAAGGACAGGAGGCGTTCCATGAGTTCGTCACGGGGAAGCTGAGCGAGATGCAGCAGGCGCTGGAGACGCAGGCCCAGGCCCGCTCTCCGTCGGAGGAGACCCAGCGCCTGGCCCGGACCATGGGCAGTCTCGTGGGAGCGATTGAGGGTGGCTTCCTTCTGGCCGTCGAGGAGCTGGACAAGCGCAACGAGGCCGTCGAGGGACTGGTGGGCCTGCTCTTCAAGCTCAAGGGGCTGCTCCCCAGCTCGAAACTCCCCGGCGCCGGGAAGCTCCAGGACCTCACCATCGACCAGATCGAGAAGTGGGTCGTGAATGCGCTGAAGGAGCACGCGGACGACCCGAAGGACGCCATTCCCTTCCACCGCCTCTTCGGGGAGCAGATCTCCAATCCCATTCTCCGCAGCCTCTACGACGCCGCCCGGTTGACGTCCCTGGAGAACCGCGAGCTCGGGCTCAACGATTGAGCCAGCGGTCTCCGCCCTGACGATGTCTGGCCATGCCCTCCAGGTGTGCGGGCATGGTCAGACAAGGCTGCGGGGCTCTTCCGGGCACCCTGATGCGCTCCAGTCAACGCCAATAACATCCACAATCCGTCGCGCGTGGAGGTTGGGTTGCGTCTCGCTTTCTCGATTGATTTATGTGCGGCCCGTTTTGCCGGTCCGTTCCGAGAAGCGGGTTTTCCTGGAGGTTGTCGTGGTTTCTCAGCGTCATGTGTCGCGCGGTGTGGTGTTGTCCGTGGTGTCCCTGGTCCTGGCGTTCTCGTCGGCGTGTGGTGGCGGGGCTCCTGAGTCTGTCGATGAAGTGACGGAGCCTGTCCTGATGGATGAGGCCTCTGTCGAAACGCAGTCACAGGAGCTCGCCGGGCCGTGCGACTTCTACAATTACTATCGGGATGAGACCCGGAACCCGGGCGGGGCCTACCGGTGCAACAACAGTTGTCAGTGTGACGGCATGCGCACCTGCAGCCAGTGGGGGTGGTGCCAGGGCGCGGCGCGTCCTTCCGTGAGCTGCACCAGTCCCCAGTACCACTGGAACGAGGCCTGGAACTCGGGGGGCTCGAACCGCTGCTCCAACGCCTGCCAGTGTGATGGTCGTCGCACGTGCAGTTCATCCGGCTGGTGCCAGGGGACCGCGCGCTAGGTCCGGCGCACGGGGCTGGACGGCATGTGGCAGGCGTCCAGCCTTTCGCTGGTCCAGCACCCAGCCCGGCGGGGCTGAAGATTGCCGACTGCTGAACAATCCGGGGACGTCGAACGGTTGTTCGGGCTGGCAAGTGGCCCGAGTCAACCGCAGGTTGGGCCCTGTGTGCTCGCGCGCGCACACCTCTTGACCCGGGCCCCCCACACCTGGGTCCTCACGTTCCCCGGAATTCCCCAATGAGTCCGCCGCAGAACTTCGACACCGGAATCCCCAGCCTCAACGTGCTCCTGGCGGGTGGGCTGCCTCATCGCCAGTCCATCATCGTCACCGGCACGCCCGGCAGCGGCAAGACGGTGCTGTGCAGCCAGGTGGCCTTCGCGGCCGCGACGCGGGGCATCCCCGTCGTGGCGGTCACCGTCACTTCCGAGCCTCATGACAAGCTGGTGGAAGCGCTGTCCGGCTTCGCCTTCCACAAGCCCGAGGTATTGGGCGAAAACCTGTTCCTCATCAGCGCCTACTCGGCGCTGAAACGGGGCGCCAAGGAAGCAAGAGACCTGCTCCTCCAGACGGTGCGCGAGCGAGGCGCCCGCCTGCTCTTCATCGACGGCCTGCGCTCCATCCGCGACCTGTGGCAGGACGAGGCGCGGCTGCGCGAGTTCCTCTACGAGCTGGGGCTCGGCCTGGCGGCGCTCAACTGCATCGGCATCTTCACCACGGAGTATCCGCTCCAGCGACTGATGGAGCTGCCGGAAGCCACCACCATGGATGGCATCGTGGCGGTGTCCGTCCGGAGCCAGGGCGCGCTCCGCATGCGCCGGGTGGAGGTGGTGAAGCTGCGCGGTCGTCCGCACCTGCTGGGTGAGCACGTCATGCGCATCACCACGCAGGGCGTGGACTTCGTGCCTCGACTGGAGGCGACGCTGCCAGCCTTGCCGGAAGCGCCTCTGGACCACGAGCGCAGGGGCTTCGGGCTCCCGGAGCTGGACGCCTTGATGTACGCCGGCTTTCCGTCCAACAGCGCCACGTTGATCGCCGGGAGCATGGGCATCGGCAAGACGCTGCTGGCGTCGTACTTCGCGCTGGACGGCGCTCGCCGTGGGGAGAAGTCGCTCTTCGTCTCGTTCTTCGACTCACCCGAGCGCGTGCTCGCCCGAGCGCTGCGGGTGGGGCTGGACATGCGGCCCGCATACGAGTCAGGGATGCTGGAAATCATCAATGAGCTGCCCGTGGAGGTCGAGGCCGACGTCCTCGTCCGCCGCGTCCTCCAGCGCATCGAGGAGCGGGGCGTGAAGCGCGTCGTCCTGGATGGGCTGGCGGAACTGGAGCAGTCCATCATGGAGGGCGAGCGACGCCGCCCCTTCCTGGCGACCCTCGCGCTGCGCCTGCGACAACTGGGGGTGACGTCGTTGTTCACCCGCGAGGTGTCCAAGATCGTGGGCACCGAGCTGGATTTCAGCGACTCGCCCGTGGCCATGCTGGCGGAGAACGTGCTGCTGCTGCGCTTCGTGGAGCTGCACGGCCGCCTGCACAGAATCATCTCCATCCTGAAGATGCGCGACAGCAAGTACGACAGCACCGTGCGCGAGTTCGAGGTGGCCGACACGGGCCTGCGAGTGCTCGCCCCCATGCGTTCCTCCCAGGGATTGTTGACGGGGCAGGCCCGTCCGGTGGGAACCACCATCGGGGGGAGCACGACATGAGCCTGATCCTCATCGCCGAGGACGAAGAGGCGCTCCTGGAAGTGTTCTCCGAGGTGCTGGAGGACCTGGGCCACCGCGTCGTGCGCGCGAGCAATGGCGAGGAGGCCCTGATGCTCGCGCGCACGGAGCCTCCGGACCTGGTCATCAGCGACCACATGATGCCCCGGCGCACGGGGATGCAGTTGTTCTATGCGATGCGCTCGGAGCCCGCCCTGGCGCACGTGCCGTTCGTGCTGCTCAGCGCGGCGCGACCACCCGGTCGCGAAGAGGCGGAGACGTTCCTGGCCAAGCCGGTGGACCTGGCCACCTTCGAGAGAACCGTCACCGCCGCGCTGGCCCGTCACGACCGGACCCTGCCGGACACCCCTCCGCCTTCGCGCGAGTCCGCCTCCTCCTTGGGCGCGGCGCGCGAGGAGATGCTCAACTGGGTCGCACACGAGCTGAAGACACCGCTGAGCTCCGCGCGGCTCAACGTCCAGCTCCTGCTGCGCAGGCTGCTCAAGCGCGGCGCCTCCGAGGACGAGCAGCGCTCCGCGGAGTCGGTGATGCGCCAGCTCGACCAGATGAATGGGTTGGTGACCTCCATCCTGGACGCCTCACGGCTGGCGGATGGAAAGCTGGAGCTCCAGCGCGTGCCCGCGCCCCTGGTTCCCTTCCTCCAGGAGGTCGTCCAGGACTGGTCCGAGGCCCAGCCGGAGGTGACCTTCCGGCTGGAGGCGCAAGAGCCTCCGGAGCAGGTGTCCTTCGACGCGGAGCGGACGCGGCAGATCCTCAACAACCTGCTGTCCAATGCGGTGAAGTATCGCGGCAACTCTCGCGAGGTGGACATCCGGACGGCGTTGGACCCGGGCGCGGTCCTCATCCATGTGCGGGACAAGGGCGTGGGAATCCCGGCCGCTTCGCTGCCCCACGTCTTCGACCGCTTCCGCAGGGCGGACAGTCAACAGGGGCGAGGCCATGGACTGGGCCTGTTCATCGCCTCGTCGCTCGCGCGGCTTCACGGTGGCTCGCTGGCCGCCCGCTCGCAGATGGGCGAGGGCTCCACCTTCACCCTCCGACTGCCCCTCCGCTCCTGAAGAAGGGGGCCGGGATGTTCCTCCCGGTCCCCCTCCCGAGGGTTACTGCTGACGGCCTTCGATGGCGCACATCAGGACCGCCGCGGCGATGCCGAGCCGCCGGTCCAGCGCGTGCCGGTCGTCCATCGAGAAGTCCAAATCGATCTTCTGGATGAACGGGTTGAAGCGCTGGTGGAAGGCGAGGACCTGCGTGGTGCCCAGCGTGCCGGAGAAGGACTGGGGCACCAGGTTGGTGAGCAGGCGGCGCACGAGCGCCAGCATGATGCTGTCCTCTTCAATCTTCCCCACCTCCTGGTCGTTCGTGTCCAGGACGAGCCACTGGTCTCGGAGGAGGGAGCGCAGGCCCTTGCGGCGCAGCGCGCCCACGCGCTCTCCCGAGACGGCGTCCGTCACGTCGTAGGTCATCCCGAAGTCGAGGATGCCTCGGGCCTTGATGGTGAGCAGCTCCTCGCGCATGTCCTCATCGCCGTAGATGCGCAGGTCCTCCTTCAGCTTGAAGGCCTTCATCTTGGAGTAGAACGCGAGGTTGCCCGCCTCGTCGTAGATGTGGAAGGCGCCACCGAACAGCTTGAAGAACTGCCGGCGAATCATGTAGCGCGTCTGGCCAAAGCGGCCGGGGGCCAGCGTGCTGGGGGAACGGGTTTGGAGTGCGGAGGACATGGGGCCCTCCCATAGCAAAATCCGGGTCCGCTGGCCCAAGCCCACCAGGGCAGGGTCCGTGAGGACGCAACTCCCGGTCCTCATTCTGAGAGAATCGAATACCCGGAGGCCTGCTCTTGATCCCCTCGATTCCTCGCCGCGTCGCCACCCCCACGACCCAGACGGACGCCAAGAAGGCGCCGGCGGCCGAGGCTCCCGTGACGCCTCCAGCCCCCGCGCCCTTTTTCAAGGATGGCCTGGACGCCGCCAGGCCCAGCCCCGTGAATCTCACGGGCATCGGGCCCCAGGCCGCGGTCGCGGATTCCGCGCGAGTGGCGACTGCCGCGACTTCCACGAGTGGCTCGGCGCCCGTCGGTCCGGAGCTGCTGCATCTGGACGCGGGCTGGACGCCCCAGGGGCAAGGGTACGACGCGAAGCGCGGTGAAGTGCTCACGACGTATTACTCCGACGACCACGATGTGTTGCTGTCGGTGCAGGACAAGGACTCGGGCAGTGAGTCGCTCCAGGTGCAGCTCGGTGGGACCGACCCCAAGCACCCCGAGGAGGGCAAGCCCACACATGGCGGTGGTGTCTCGACGGACGGTGAGTTCGTCTACGTCTCCGACACCCGGGGCATCTACGTCTATACGCGCGAGGAGTTGGAGCGGGCGGCGAAGACGGGGACCGTGGCACAGGCCTCCCAGGTGATGGAGGTTCCGTTCCCCGAGGGCGTGAAGGACCCCGCCACCGGCATGGACCTGGTCTCCGCTGGCAGCTACATGACCGTGAAGGACGGCTACGCGTACATCGGCAGCTACAGCAAGGATGGCGATGGCAAGGCGGGCGCTGTCTGGCGTTACAAGCTCGACGAGAAGACAGGTGAGCTCATCCAGGACTCGCGGCAGGGTCCCATCCGTGCGCCGGACCGCGCGCAGGGCATGACGGTGGTCGACGGCGCGATCATCTTCACCACGGGCGACCAGAAGCTCATCTACCAGCCGTTCGAGGCCAGCGAGGACTCCTTCACGGCGAACATCGACAACCGCGTGGACATCGGCAACGGGTTGATCGACCCGTATGCCCAGGGCGTGAACGTCATCGATGGCGAGCTGTGGGTGACGTACGAGAGCGGCTCGCACAAGTATCGCGACGGCCTCAATTCCAAGTACGAGCCTCGCGAGCACATCCAACGCATCCCGCTGGAGGACCTGGACCTCGGCGCGGCCTGCGTCACGCCGGAGCAGCTCGACAGCTGAGCCAGACTGCCTCCCTCCGGGTCAGGGAGTCTTGCGCATCCGGTTCTTCTGGGGGCTTCCCGTCGCCATGGCCTTGCTCACGCGCGAATAGGCAGACACGTAGGGCTGAAGGACCGCGCGAGGCCAGCGTCCCGGAATCCACAGGTAGCTGTAGAGCGGGTGTCGTCGCGCGCCCCGGCGTCGCTTCGTCTCGTACGCGCTGGGGCCGAGCCAGAGCTTCCGTGCGCCCAGCTCGTAGGCCCGACGCAGCGGCTCGTAGAAGCCGAGGTTGAAGTACAGGGGCGTCTCCGAGGCGCCGGCCTCGGCGCGACCGACGCGGTAGAACCACACCTCGTCGTGCTTCTGCAGCAGCAGGGAGAACCCGATGGGCGCTCCGCCCTGATAGCCCACCACGACCTCGGCCTCGGGGGTGACGTGCTGCTCCAGCGCGGACCAGAACGCGGGCGGGTGGCGGAGGTGCTCGCTGCCGTACTTCGAGTAGGTCACCTCGTAGAACCGCTCCAGCAGCTCGCTCAGCTCGCCCATTCGCGAGACGCGCTCGAAGCTCACGCCCGCGTCCCGGACGTTCGCCATCTCCTTCTTGATGAACCTCCGGGCATCGCTCTTGAACTGGCCCAGGTACGCGTCGAGGCTCTCTCCCGGCGGCACGTCGATGACGTTGTCGTCGTAGATGAAGACCTCTTGGAACGACGCCGTGGTGAGCGCCTCTCGCAGCGCCGCATCGTCTCCATCCACCCCGTAGAAGTAGACGGGGAGCCGCTCGCTCGTGGCCAGCTCACGCAGGCCCCGGACGATGAGCTCCCGAGCCTGGCGCGCCAGGTCCGGTGTCTGGGGTGAGCAGATGATGCCGCTGCGCATGCTGAGCGGACTGGTGACGAAGACACCTCCGTCAATGCCAGCCCCCGTGAGCCGCGCCAGCGAGTGGTAGAGGTCCGCCACCGAGACGGCCACCCGGCTCAGGCCCCCCGCGTTGGCGAAGCCTTTCTTCCAACTGCTGAAGAAGAAACTCTCCAGGGCGTAGGGGGTGTAGATGTTCTTGCTGCGGGTGATGAAACACGGCGCCAGCGCGACGGGGATATCACCCTGGCTGACAATGGCATACCGAAGCGACAGCTCCCCCCGGACCATGAAGGGGAGGTCGACCGCGTCCAGCATCCGGAGCCAGCGCCGGCCGAAGAACACACTCGACTCGGACGTGAGGACATCCAGCGCCGCGTCACTCAGATGGCTGACGGAGTCATGGAACTTCAGGGTGAGCGTCATGGCCGGAGGGCTTCGGATGCCAGGGTTCCGCTCAGCCGTTGAGGAGCTGGACGGGCGGGTTGCGCTTCGGGGAGGCGATGTATCGCGCGAGGTTGGGGCGCTGGCCCATCCGCTCGAAGAACGAGCGCAGGCGCGGGTAGTTGTTCTCCAGCACCTCCATCAGCCCGTTGTCGACGAGCAGCTCCAGGAAGCCGAAGACGCTGGTGTCCGCCACGCTCACCGCGGTGCCGACGAAGAAGCCGTCGCCGCTGCCGTTGTTCGTGAGCACCCGCTCGAAGTGGGCGAGCCACTGGGGCAGCTCCTCGCCCAGGATGATGGGGAGCTGCTCGCCCAACTGGTCCGGGCTGAGGGACGTCAGGCTGCGCGCGCGCGCGGTGACCTCCTCGACGCCTTCGATGATCATGTCGCAAGCGGCGCTCTCACGCGGGTTTGAGCCGTAGAGGCCCCGGGTGCGCGCGACGTGGCGCAGGATGGCCAGGCTCTGGACGACGCGGAACCCGTCCGGCTCCTCCCACAAGGGCACCTTGTCGAAGGCCAGCTTTCCAGCGCGCTTCAGCTCCTCGAACGGAGGCGTCTTCTCCTTCGCCTGCACGTCGTACTTGCCCAGGTCGATGTCCTCGTACTCGGTTGCGGACTCGGCCAGCGCCAGGCGGATCTTCTCCGCGACACCTCGGCCCGTGAAATACGAAAGACGCGGCAATGATGATTGATCGCTCATACAGGGAACGCCGTTGAGAGGGACGGGCTGTATACTAGAGTAGGCGGACAATCCGGAAGGGGCAGACTTCCTTGACCGCTGTACCCGAGCCTCTGGAATTCACGATGTCCGTTTCACCCTCGCTTGTCCCGCTTGCTCCAGGCATGGCGCTGTGGCCCTGGGCCGCGCTGCGCGGCGCCGGTTTCCCCGCGGAGGATGTGCTCCGGCTCGCGGCGCCCACGGCCGCGGCCGCCGCCGAGGCCTGGCTCGAGACGGGGTCTGATACACCCGGTGACGCGCTGCGTGCCGCGTTCGACGCGGACCTGCTGAACATCAGCGGAGCGCTGCGCTCACTGGCGGGTGAAACACGACTGCGCGAGGCCCTCCTCTGGCAGAACCGCCATGCCTACAAGACGGGAGTCGAGCCGCTCGCGGCGCTCCCCGCCACGGCTCGCAACAGCAAGGCCCGGCAGCGCGAGCGCCTGGTGGCCTCCTACGTCCAGCGATACAGCACGAAGAACGACACCATCGGCTTCTTCGGCCCGGTGGGTTGGGCGCGGCTGACGCAGTCGAGCGACGCCCTGAGTCTTCTCCCCGGACAGCAGCTCGTCTCGCGGCGCGCGGTCTACTTCGAGGCGTGGTGCATGGACACGCTCGGCGCCGCGCTGGCCCAGGACGCGTCCTTGCGCCGCTGGGCTCAGCCCCGACTGTTGCCGTACTTCCGACTGGAGGGCCACGTGCTCCACGGCCCCATGCCCGAGCCCGTGGAGCTGTTGCCGTCGCAGGCCGCGGTGCTCGCGCGGTGTGATGGCTCGGTCAGCGCCGTGGCCATCTCGGAGGCGCTCACGCGTGGCGACGCGCCCGCCTTCGCGAACGTGGACGATGTCTACGACGCGCTGGACCAGGCGAGCGGCATGGGTGTCCTCGCATGGGGTTGGGATGTGCCGCTGCTGGTGCGACCCGAGGCGGTGCTGCGCGGCGCGCTGATGGCGATTCCCGATGCGGAGGCGCGGGCTCGCGCGCTGGCCCCGCTGGAGCGGCTGGAGCGCGCGCGCGCCGGTGTCGAGGCCGCGGCGGGTTCTCCCGAGGCGCTGGATGCGGCGCTCGCGGAGCTGGAGGGCGTGTTCAAGGACGTGACGGGCGCGCTTCCGACGCGCGCGGCGGGCAAGACGTACGCCTCGCGGACGCTCATCTACGAGGACTGTGTGCGAGATGGCTCGCTGGAGCTGGGAGCTCCGCTGCTCGCGCGGCTCGGTCCCGTGCTGGAGCTGCTGCTGACAGGAGCTCGCTGGTTGGTGGGCGAGGTGACCCGGCGCACCGGCGTGGGGTTGGAGGTGCTGTTCGACAAGCTGTCCCAGGGGGGCTCGCCCGTGGAGCTCACCACGCTCCAGCTCGCCTTCGTCCAGGGCATCCAGGACCCGGCGTCCTCGGGAGCGCTGATGCCCATCCACGAGATTGTCGCCGAGCACCGTCGGCGCTGGCGTGAGCTCTTCGCGCTCGAACCGGGCGTGCGCCGGCAGACGCGCACCGTGGAGTCGCTGCGTCCTCTCGTGCGCGAGGCCTTCGTCACGCGCGGGGCAGGGTGGAAGCCCCGGTGGCACGCGTCACCAGACGTGATGATCGACGCGGCGAGCGCCGAGGCGGTCCGCGCCGGTGACTACCAGTTGGTGCTGGGCGAGCTGCACCTGTGCAACAGCCTCTCCTCGCTCTTCGTGGAGCAGCACCCCGCGCCCGCGGAGCTGTTCGCGCTCGCGGAGCGCTGCGCCTCCGAGGCGGACATCGTCCCCGTGTTCCCCAAGTCCGAGTGGAGCCAGCGGACGTTGCCGTGCCTCTTTCCTCGCGGCAGCCTCCACTACCTCTCCGGACAGGAGCCGTCGCCCAATCCGGGCGCGCGGGCGCTGCGCGTGGGCGACCTGGTGGTGGAGCGGCGTGACGGGGCGCTGGAGGTGGTCGACCGCGTGAGCGGGCGTCGCTTCGGGCTGATGGACTTCCTGGCCGTCTACCTGGAGCACCGCTGCGCGAGCGCCTTCGACCTGGCGCTGGGCGAGGACTACTCGCCGCGACTGACGGTGGACGGGGTCATCGTCGCCCGCGAGCGGTGGAGCGTGCCGGCGGCCAGCCTGGGCTTCGCGGGTATCACGGAGGCGCTGGAGCAGTGGCTGGAGGCCCGGCGCTGGCAGCGCGGACTCGGCATCCCACGCTTCGCGTTCTTCAAGGTGGAGAACGAGCGCAAGCCCTGCTTCGTGGACTTCGACAGCCCGCTCCTGGTCGAGATGCTGGCCAAGCTCGTGCGGCGGGCGGTGGAAGAAGCTCCCGCTTCACGGGTCGGCTTCTCGGAGATGGTGCCGGACCCGGACCACCTCTGGCTCACGGATGCGGCGAAGCACAGGTACACGAGCGAGCTTCGCGTGGTCTGCGAGCTGTCTTGAGCCACTCCCACGCGGTCAACGTGTTTCACTTCTACACATGAAGGAGCAGTACGGCATGCGCGCGCCCGAGCGGATTCCCGGCGGAACGTTCCCTCCCGACATCAAGGCGTTGCACGGGGGATTGTCCTCCGCGGCCGCGGAGTTCCTGGACTTCGCCGAGCGCGTTCCAGAGACCTTCGCGCGGCACCATTTCACGCCGAGCGAGGCGTCGCCGCTCTTCCCTTATCCGCTTCACGCCTGGCCCCTCTTCATCGACGGCGCGGCGGTATCGACGATGCGGGAGATGGCCACGGGCTTGTGCCGACTCATCAAACGCGCACCTCGGCGACTGCTCGGGGACGCGGCTCGCGCTGCGGCCTGGTATGGGCTCTCCCAGGAGCGCGCCAGCGTGGCGCTGGACTCCCTCGCGCGCACGGACGACGCGCGGGGCGCCATCAGCCGGGGGGACTTCATCCACGATGGCACGGCCCTGAAGTGCCTGGAGTTCAACCTGACGGCGGGCGTCGGTGGCTGGGAGACGGCCTTCCTGGTCCAGCAGGTCATGTCGCAGCCCGCGATGCACCGCTTCGCCACCGAGCAGGGGCTGCGCATCCGTCAACCCCGCACACTGCGCGACTTCTTCGCCAACATCGTGACCTGCGTGCGCCGCGACACCGAGTGGGAGGGCGAGTGCAACATCGGCATCCTCTTCCCTCCGAGCGGCCTTCCAGCGCCGGCGCTCGCGGAGCAGGCGTGCGGGCTCTTCACCGGCCAGCTCATGGAGCTCCTTCGGCCGGAGGGTGCACGGGGCGAGGTCTTGATGACGACCTACGGCGCGGTGAAGAGCGCCGAGGGACACCGCCTCACCACCCAGGGCAAGCGGCTGCACGCCGTGGTCGAATATGAAGCCAGGGATCGCCTCCTGATGGCGGGCCCGGAGTTCATCGCGAACGCCCAGGCCGCCAGCTCCGCCCGCGCCATCAGCCTCTTCAACGGCCCGGCGCAGGACGTGCTCGACGACAAGCGCAACCTCGCGCTCCTGTCGGAGCATGTGACGTCGTCCCTGCTGTCTCCCGAGGAGCAGGCGCTGGTGCGCCACCACGTTCCCTGGTCTCGCCGCGTCGAACGGGCCCACGTCGAGCGCGGAGGCGAGCGCGTCTTCCTGCCGGACCTCCTGTCCTCCCGGCGCGAGGAGCTGGTGCTCAAGGCGGGGCGGGACTTTGGTGGCGCCTCGGTGTTGCTCGGGGAGTCGACGCCCGCGCCGGAGTGGGACGAGGCCGCGCGCGAAGCGCTCGATGATGGCGGCTGGGTGGTGCAGGAGCGGGTGCGGTCCGCTCCCTTCCAGTACTCGGGACCCGACGGCGTGGTGACGCCCCACAGCGTCATCTGGGGCCTCTTCGTCCTCGGTGAGACCTACGGCGGCCACTCGCTGCGCGTGTGCCCCATGGGGAAGGGCACCGGCGTCGTCAATGTCTCGCAGGGCGCGATGTTCGCCGCCCTCATCGAGGTGGAGTGAGCCGCCGGCCTCCGCGTCACTGCTCGCGGAACTCGCGACCGAGCGTCTGCTGCTTGCGCATCTTCTTCACCGCGCTCACCGCGATGGAGGGGATGAGCCTGGGGCCGATGCGGGCCAGCATGGACCACGTCCACCACCAGTAGTTGGTGGCGATGGCGTCCTCCACCGTGTACACGCGGTGCCACCAGCCATAGGGCAGGTAGAGAATCTCTCCGGCCTCCAGGACGAAGTCGTAGTCCGGAAGCTTGCCCGCGGGGAGCTGGTCCGGCTGGCCACCATGCGGCGTCAGGTCATGCGAGCTCATCACCGACCAGGGGTGGCTGAGCTTCGCCGGCTTCAGCTCCACGTCTCGTGACGGCGCGTACAACTGCCACTGCTTGCGGCCCACCATGACGGCGTGCAGGTTGTGCGCGCGGTCGAAGTGGAGCTGGGTGAACGTCCCCTTCGGCCCCATGAAGAAGAGCTGCTCGGTGAGACGCCGCTGCACGGCGTACTCGTCGAAGCGCACGTCGCGGTGCAGGGCGGGGAGGGTGCGGAACAAGTCGTTGCCGATGAGGTAGCCCGGCGTCTCCTCGCCCTCCTTCCCCTTCACCTTCAGGGACGCGACGTAGTCCTTCATCGTCATCTTCCGCACGCGGCCCACGCGCTCCACGTCGCCAGCGGGGCGGGCGTTGTAGCGCAGCCACTCCACGGGGACGCTCACGTCGCCGTACTGCTGGGTGAACCAGTCGAAGGACCACCGCTCCGCGGCGGGCCAGCCCTTCATGGCATCGGTGAAGATGATGGGCTTGTTGTTGGCTTCCAGGCCCTCGTAGAAGGCCCGGCGGTTGTCGAGCGGCATGCGCTCGGGGACGAGGGGCGTGACGACATCCCGTGGTGCGGTGGCGGTGCTCATGACTGCTCTCCTGGGTGGCGCGTCACGCCGCGGTGTCTTCGGCCTTGGCCGGAGGGCCGTCTCGCTTCAGGCGCTCGAAGTTGTTGTCGATGCCGTGGCGCACGTCCGCCAGCATGTGGATCTCGAACTCCTGGAACGCGAACGACGGCCACGCGCGCAGCAGCGTCAGCAGCGATTCGTGCGAGTCGGCGTTGACGATACACAGCCCCATCTTCGGCAGGACGTAATAGGCACAGTCGATGGTGCCGTCCTGGAGGCGGGCGCCCACCCAGTCGCGGACGGCGCGGTTGAGGGCGATGGGGTCGGGGGGCACGGGGCCCGACGTACGGTCCTTGACGTAGATGAGGTACTTCATCTGGGCAGCTCCTTGAGAAGGGTCAGCGAGATTGCGCGGGCCGCGACTTCGCGAGGCTCCGGCGGATGTTCTGCAACAGGCCGCGAGGCGTCTGCCGCAGGAAGAAGTGGTCCCCCAGGAACGTCTGGGTGGAGAACGCGCCCGAGGTGAGCTGACGCCACGCCTCCGTCGCGTCCTCGGGGACGTAGTCGTCGAAGCCTCGGAAGGCGGACAGCGGGCAGACCAGGGCGGGGCCCGGCTTCCACGTGTAGCCCTCGCACACGGCGGTGTCCGCCAGCAGGGTGGTGCGAATCAGCTTCAGCAGCTCTTCGGCCATGTCACCCGACACGGAGATGGCCTCGCCCATGCGCCGCGCCTCGGACGCGTCGATGTCGTGGGTGATCGCCGTGGGCGGGTGGGCCCGCAGCGTCTGGGGCGCGCGGTAGCTGGCGACGAAGAGGTGCAGCGGCGTGGGGAGTCCCCGCTCGCGCAGGGCTCGCGTCAGCTCGTAGGCGAGCAGCGCGCCCATGCTGTGGCCGAAGAGGGCGAAGGGCTTGTCCGCATGCCGCGCCACCACCTCCACCAGGAAGTCGACGACCGCGGGCAGCTCGCGCAGGGGCGGCTCACGCAGCCGGTTCTCCCGGCCAGGGAGCTGCACCGGGCAGACCTCGATGTCCTGACCCAGCTCCGCCTGCCAGGTGCGGAACAGCGAGGCGCTGCCTCCCGCGTGGGGCAGGCAGAACAGCCGCGCCCAGGCGGTCGGCTGCGGGACGTGGAAGGCCAGCCACTCCACCGCGGCCAGCGCCGAGGTCGATGACACTTGCGACGTCATGAGTGCACCTCGCGCCGTGCAACGGGGGCTTCAATCCGCTGATGGGCGGGAAGGTCGATGAGCTTCTGGTACACGACGCGGTTGGCGGCCACCATGCGCGGCAGGCCGAAGAGCTCCACCACGCGCTGCTGACCGGCCTGGCCCATGCGCTTCGCGCGCTCACGGTCCTCCAGCAGGGCGAGCTGCGCGTCGGCGAGCGCCTCGATGTCCACCTCGCGCGGACCGCCGGGCTCGCCGGGAAGCACCGGGACGAGCATCCCCGTCTTCTCGTGCTCGACAATCTCCGCGGGGCCACCGGAGCGCGTCGCCACGAGGGGAAGGCCGGACGCCATGGCCTCGATGGCCGTGTAGCCGAAGGGCTCGTACAGCGAAGGCACCAGCGCCAGGTCGGAGATGCGGTGCAGCAGGCCGAGCTGACGGCGCGGCAGCTTGCCCAGCAGTTTGATGCGATGGCGCAGGTGCGCGTAGCGCTGGCTCAACCCCTGGACCATCTGCGTGGACTCGCGCGAGTCGGTGCCACCCGCCAGGAGGAAGCGCACCTCGGGACGCTTCGCGAGCACGCGCTCGGCGGCGGCGAAGATGGCGGTGATGCCCTTCTGCGGATGCAGCCGGCCCGTGTAGAGGACGACCGGGTCCTTGGGCGTGGCCACCGTGGCGCGCAGCCGGGCGTACTGCTCGGGCGTGTGCGAGGGCTGGAGGAACGGCCCCGCGTCCATGCCGCAGTGGATGGTGTGCAGCAGCGACGCCGACAGGCCGTAGGTCTCCCGGATGAGCTCGCTCATGGACTCGCTCACCGAGATGACCGGCGTCGTCCCGTCGTAGAAGCTGCGCTCCTCCTCGAGGATCTCCGGGTCGGGCGTCTGGCCCCACCAGCGCTCGGCGGGCTCGGAGATGTAGTGGCTGGTGCCCAGCACGGGCACGCCGGCCTCGCGGCCCAGCTCCCGCGCGGCGCGGTGCGTGTGCCACTGGTGGAAGTGGATGAGGTCCGGCTGCTCCTCGCGGATGCGCTCACGGCCATGGTGGAGCAGGTCCTCGTTGAAGAGGCGGATGCCGCCCACGAGCGACAGTTGCGCCGCCTGCGAGAGGCTGCCCCGGCTCGGGGGGACCATGTGCACGGTGAGCTGCGGCTCGCGCAGCACGGCCGGCTCGCCCGGGGTGTACGCCACGACGGTGACCTTGCAGCCGCCACGCGCCAGCCCTCGGGCCAGTTCGTAGACGTAGGTGCCTACGCCGCCGGCCACGTTCGGCGTGTACTCCATGGCCAGGATGAGGACCTTCAGGGGGGTGGAGTTGGGGAGTGCCATCGGCTGTTTCTCGAAAGGGGTGTGGAGCGCGACTAGCGACTGACCGCGACCTCTTCGGGGGTGAGCTCCGTCAGCATCCTCAGCAGGGCTTCGACTTCCGGGTCATCGTGGCCGGGGCTCTGGCGCTGCTCGGCCACCAGTGACGCGAGGCGGGCGACTGTCGGTGCCTCGAACAGGGACTGCAGGGGCACGGTGAAGCCGAAGGTGTCTCGCAGCCGGCCCACCACCGTGGTGGCCAGCAGCGAGTGTCCGCCCAGCGCGAAGAAGTCGTCGTTGAGGCCCACCGGTCGCACGCCCAGCACGTCCTCCCAGATGCGCGCCACCGTGCGTGCATCCTCGGTGTCGGGCGACACGTACGGCGTGGCCAGCGCGGGGCGCGTGTAGCCCGCGGACGCCGCCTCTTCATGCTCCCGGGCCTCGGGTGCTCGCTCCGGTGCCAGGGATGCGCCCAGCGCGCGGTGTCCGTCCGGCGACACCCAGTAGCGCTTGCGCTCGAAGGGGTAGGCGGGCAGCGGCACGCGAAGGCGCCGCTCTCCTCCGTGGAAGGCCTCCCAGTCCACGTCCACGCCCGCCATCCACACCTGTCCCAGCGCGCCCAGCAACACGGCCGCGTCGGGCTGCCGCGTGTCGGGGTGGCGCAGCGAGGTGATGGTGGTGGGGACCTGCGCGAGCGCGCCGGGCTGCGCCGCGAAGGTGGACAGCGCGCGACCGGGACCGACCTCCAGCAACACCTGCGCGGGCCGCAGCAGCCCGAGCCCCGCGGCGAAGCGCACGGGCTGGCGCAGGTGACGGGCCCAGTAGCCCGGGTCCGTCGCCTCGGCGGCCGTCACCCAGGTGCCGGTGACGTTGGAGATGTAGGGCACCTGGGGCGCGGACAGCTTGACCTTGCGCACGCGCCCGGTGAACGGCGCGAGGATGGGGTCCATCATCGCCGAGTGGAACGCGTGCGAGGTGTGCAGCTTGCGGCACTGGATGCCGCGCTCCTCGAGGCGGGTCTTCACCGCGGCCACCGCGTCCTCGGGGCCAGCGACCACCGTGAGCGACGGCGCGTTCACCGCGGCCACGGACACCCGCGCATCCAGCAGGGGCGCCAACGCCTCCTGCGAGAGCACGACGGAGAGCATGGTCCCCGGAGGAAGCTCCTGCATGAGCTTCCCGCGCGCGGCCACCAGCGCCAGCGCATCCGGCAGGCTGAAGACCCCCGCGAGGCACGCGGCCACGTACTCGCCGATGCTGTGGCCAATCATCGCCTCGGGCTTCACGCCCCAGCTCATCCACAGCTTCGCCAGCGCGTACTCGATGGTGAAGAGGGCGGGCTGGGCCAGCCGCGTCTGCTGCAACTGGCGCTGCGCCTCCTCGGCGCGCTCGGGGGAAGGGAAGAGGACGTCGCGCAGGTTCAGGCCCAGCTCGGGGGCGAGCCGGGTCGCGCAGTCATCCACCACCGCGCGGAAGGCGCGCTCGCTCTCGTAGAGGCCCTGGGCCATTCCCGCGTACTGCGCGCCCTGGCCGGGGAACATGAACACGGTGGAGCGGCTCGTGCGCTCCTCGGTGACGGACAGGTGCCGCGTGGGGTCGAGCAGGGCCGCGAGCGCGTCCTCTCGTCCCTGACAGACGATGGCGCGGCGCTGCGTGTGGCGACGCCTGCCCACCTGGAGGGTGTACGCCGCGTCCGCGGGCTCCAGGCCCGGGTTCGCGCGGAGGTGCTCCGCCAGCCGCTGCGCCTGCGTGTTGAGCGCGGTGGAGCTGCGCGCGGAGAGCAGCAGGAGCTGGTGCGCGCGGGTGGCCCGGACAGGCGCGCGAGCCGGCGGCTCCTCCAGGATGACGTGGGCGTTGGTGCCGCCCATGCCGAAGCTGCTCACGCCGGCGCGCCGGGGCCCGTGGGCCGAGGCCTTCCACTCGCGCAGCGCGGTGTTGACGTAGAAGGGACTCTCGCCCCAGGGGATGTTGGGGTTGGGCGCCTCGAAGTTGAGGCTGGGAGTCAGCTTGCGGTGCTTGAGCGACAGCGCCGTCTTGATGAGGCCCGCCACGCCCGCGGCCGCGTCCAGGTGGCCCACGTTCGGCTTCAGCGAGCCGATGGCGCACGTGCGCGGTCCCGCCGCTTCGTCGCCGAAGGCCCGGGTGAGGGCCTGCACTTCAATCGGGTCGCCCAGCGCGGTGCCGGTGCCGTGCGCCTCCACGTAGCCGATGCTCGCGGCGGACACGCCCGCGGTGCCCAGGGCCTCGGAGATGACGGCGGCCTGTCCCTCGACGCCCGGCGCGGTGTAGCCCACACGCGCGGCGCCGTCATTGTTCACCGCGGAGCCCTTGATGACGGCGTAGATGGGGCTGCCGTCCGCCAGCGCGTCCTCCAGCCGTCGCAGCGCCACCACGCCCGCGCCGCTGCCGAAGACGATGCCCTTCGCCTGCGCGTCGAAGGTGCGACATCGACCATCCGGCGAGAGGATTCCACCTTCCATGAAGCGGTAGCCGCCCTGGAGCTGGAGGTTGATGGACACGCCTCCCGCGAGCGCCACGTCGCACTCATGGTTGAGCAGGCTCTGGCAGGCGACGTGGACGGCGACGAGCGACGTGGAGCACGCGCTCTCCACGTTGAAGCTGGGGCCTCGCAGGTCCAGCTTGTAGGAGACCCGCGTGGTGAGGAAGCTGCCCGCGTTGCCCAGGTTGAGCTGGAGCGGGTCCGAGGTGCGCAGCAGCTCCGAGTTCCCCATCAGGTTGAGCAGCAGATAGGTGCTCAGCGCCTGTCCGCCGAAGACGCCCACCAGGACGTCCTGGGACGGCGCTCCCTGGCCCGCGTCTTCCAACGCCTCCAGCGCGCACTCCAGGAAGAGGCGCTGCTGCGGGTCCATCACCTCCGCCTCGCGCGGCGTGTAGCCGAAGAAGGCCGCGTCGAAGCCCGTCACGTCCTCGAGTCGCGAGGCGACCTTGATGAAGTGCGGATCCTTGAGCACCTCCGGGGGCAGGCCGGCCTTCAAGACGGCTTCATCCGAGAGCGGCTCGATGGCCTCCACGCCGTCGCACAGGTTGCGCCACAGCTCCTCGAGGCTGCGCGCGCCCGGGAAGCGTCCGGCCATGCCGGTGATTGCGATCTCCATGCCCGTGTTGCCTTCCGACACGCTGAATCCTCCCCCTCAATGACCGGACTGGCGGCGCTGCATCTGCTCCCGGCGCCGCGCCCCACGGCTCCTCCGGTCGCTGGTGTTCGTCGTCGGGGCCTGCTCCTGCCCTCGGGTCAGCAGCCGTGCCATGGCGCTCAACGTCGGATTCTCGAAGAGCGCGACGACGGGGACGTCCGTGCCGAAGCGGCGCTTCACCTCGTTGATGACCTTGAGGCCAATCAGCGAGTTGCCACCCAGCTCGAAGAAGTTCTCGTGCAGCGACACGCTCTCCACGCCCAGGAAGCGCCGCCAGATGTCCGCCAGCTCGCGCTCCGCCTCGTCCATGGTGGCGAGCACCGCGCGCTCCACCGGGGCCGAGTCATCCGTCTGGGCCGGGCCCATCAGGTCCTGGAGGAACGAGGCGCTGCGAGCCATCGCCGCCCGCAGGTCCTGCGTGGACACCACCACGTGCGTGGGCATCTGCGCGAGGACGCGCTCGAACACGTCCACGCCCTCCGCGGGGGACAGGGCGTGGGCGAGCATCGCCTCGCGCAGCGCGCTGGCCCCGTCGGGGAGCTGCGTGGTGACGGCCTGGCCCACCTCGCGCCAGGTGTCCCAGCCCAGGGAGACCACCGGCAGGCCTCCCGTCGCCGAGGCGTGGTGGGCGAAGGCGTCCTGGAAGGCACACGCCGCGCAGTGGTCAATCTGCCCGGGCTCGGCGGTGAACGCGGTGCGGGACGAGCACAACATGAGGAAGTCGAGCGGCATGCCGCTCAACAGCTCGTTCAGCACCCACGTGCCCTGGAGCTTGGGGCGCAGGACGTCCTCCACCGCCTTCCGGCCGCGAAGCTGCGCCAGTCCGCCCGCGGGAACACCCGCCGCGTGGATGACGCCGTGGAGGGTGCCAAAGGTCTCTCGCGTGCGGCGCAGCACCTCCGCCATCTGCCCGAGGTCGCCCACGTCCGCCTGGAGCACCAGGACCTCGGACCCGAGCGCCTCCAACACGAGGACCCGGCGGATGCGCTGGCTCACCGTGTCCTGTGCGTCGTGCGTGGCAAGCCACGCATCCCAGGCAGCGCGCTCCGGCAGCGCGCGGTGGCCCACCAGCACCAGCTTCGCTTGCACCTTGCGCGCGAGGGACTCCGCCAGCACCAGGCCGATGCCACCCAGGCCACCGGTGATGAGGTACGTGCCGCCCGAGCGCAGCCGCGTCGGAGTCCCAGGCTCGTGAGGCGTGAGGCGCGCGGACTCGAGCGCCTGCTCCCAGCGCTGGGCCCCTCGCAGCGCCAAAGCGCCGTTGGAGGAGGCCGCGCACACCTCGCCCGCCAGCCGTGCCGCCAGCGTCTGGAGTTCCTTCGGTCCCTCGGGCAGCTCCACGTCGATGCTTCGACACGTGAGGCCCGGGACCTCGTGGGGCAGCACGCGACATGCGCCCAGCAGCGTGGCCTTGGAGGGCGCGAGCGCCTCGTGCCCGCTGACGGCCTGCACCCCCGTGGAGACCACGGTGAGGTGCACCTGTCCGGGAGTGCCCTGTCCGCCCAGCGCCTGCGCGAGGAAGAGCAGGCTGAGGAATCCGGTGTCCTGGGCGCGCTCGATGCCGGCCAGTCCCGTGACGGCGGCCTCCGTGCTCCACAGGTGGATGATGCGCTCGGGCTTCGTCCCGTCCTCGGCGAGCGCGGCCATCAGCGCCGCGTAGGAGTCCGCGCGGCCCGGGTTCACTTCGTAGTCTCCGTCCTCCAGGCGGCGGAAGTCGGGGCCCTGCTTCACGCGGGTGACGCGGCCACCGGTCTCCATGAGCCGCGCGGCCAGCGCGTCGCCCAGGCCTCGCTCGTCGACGAAGAGCAGCCAGTGTCCCAGCGTGGCGGCGGGCGGGCGCGGGGCCAGCGTCCGCTTCCACGACGGCAGGTAGAACCAGTCGGAGGCGTCCTTGTGACGCGCGAGCGAGGCCTCCGCGCTCACCATGGCGCTCCTCGGCTTCGGCTCCAGCCAGTGCCGCTTGCGCTCGAAGGGATAGGTGGGAAGCACCACGCGCCGACGCTTCTCGCCGGCATGCAGCCGATTCCAGTCCACCGGCACCCCCGCCACCCAGAGACGGCCCAGCGTGGTGAGCACG
Organism: Myxococcus sp. AM011; assembly: GCF_013372595.1. Taxonomy (NCBI): domain Bacteria; kingdom Pseudomonadati; phylum Myxococcota; class Myxococcia; order Myxococcales; family Myxococcaceae; genus Myxococcus; species Myxococcus sp. AM011. The sequence goes on along the minus strand of NZ_JABXEM010000004.1, from coordinate 17,287 downwards.
AAGCGCAGGTCCGAGCCGGGCTCGCGAGGCGCGCGCATCGACGTGAGCACCACCGCTTGTTGATCGCGCTCCAGTTGCAGGCGCGCGAGCGAGCCCAGCGTCCGTCCAGGGCCCACCTCCAGCAGCACGCGCGAGGGGTCCTCCATCAAGCAGCGCAGGCCGGGGCCAAAGCGCACCGTCTGGCGGAGGTGCCGCACCCAGTAGCTCGGATTCGTCGCCTCCTCCTCGGTCACCCACGTCCCCGTCACGCCGGACACGAAGGGCAGCTTCGGAGGCAGCAGCTTCAGGCGACCGACGAACGAGGAGAACGCCGGAAGGATGGAGTCGATGAGATGCGAGTGCGCCGCCACGTCGATGTGGACGCGCCGGTGTTCGATACCCCGCGCCGCCAGCTCCGTCGAGAGCGCGTCGACCGAGGCGGTGTCGCCCGCCACCACGCACTGCGTGGGGCCGTTGACGGCGGCCACGGACAGGCGCTCGTTCAAGAGGGGCAGCAGCTCCTGCTCGGACAGGGCCACGCTCACCATCGCGCCCGAGGGGAGCTGCTCGAAGAGGCGACCGCGCTCCGTCACCAGCGCCAGCGCGTCCTCCAGCGAGAAGACGCCCGCGAGACACGCGGCGACGTACTCGCCCATGCTGTGGCCAATCATCGCCTCGGGCTGGACGCCCCAGGACTCCCACAGCTTCGCCAGCGCGTACTCCACCGTGAAGAGCGCGGGCAGGCCCACGGACGGGCGGGGCAGGGGCGCCGAGGCGTCCGACTCACCCGGCGGATAGAGCACCGCGCGCAGCGACGGCCCCCCTCGTCGCTGGTGCAGGGCGGCGCACGCGTCGAAGGCCTCGCGGAAGGCGGGCTCCTTCTCGTACAGCTCCTGCCCCATGCGCATGTGCTGGGCACCGCCGCCGGGGAAGAGGAACACGACGGGACGCCCGCCATCCTTCGCCATGCCGGTGAAGACCCGCTCGGGAACGCCATCCGTCAGCACCGTGGCCGCGTCCTGGCCGTTCTCGCAGACCATGACGCGCCGATGCGCGAACGCCTTGCGGCCGAGCTGGAGCGTGTAGGCCACGTCCGCCAGGTCCTGCTCGGGATGCGCGCCCAGGTGCGTGGCCAGGTTCTGCCCGAGCGTGTCCAGCGTGCCCGGCTTCTTCGCGGAGAGCGCCACCAGCTTCCAGGACCGCGAGGGGCCGGACGGAGGCGGCGGAGGCGGCGCCTCCAGCAGCGCGTGCGCGTTGGTGCCGCCGATGCCGAAGGAGCTCACGCCCGCGTGGCGCCGGTGGCCCTTCGGCTGCCAGTCCTTCAGGGTCGCGTTCACATAGAAGGGGCTCTGAGCCCAGTCGATGTTGGGGTTGGGCGTGCGGCAGTGCAGGGTGGGAGGGATTTGCCCGTGCTCCACCGTCAGCGCCGCCTTGATGAGGCCGGCCACGCCCGCCGCCGCGTCCAGGTGGCCGATGTTCGACTTCACGGAGCCGAGCGCGCAGAAGCTCTTGGCCTCGGTGCCCGCGCGGAACGCGCTCGTGAGCGCGGAGACCTCCACGGGGTCTCCCAGCAACGTGCCGGTGCCGTGCGTCTCCACGAAGCCCACCGTGTCCGGCGTCACACCCGCCAGGGCGTGCGTCCGGGCGATGACCTCCGCCTGCCCCTCGGCGCTGGGGGCCGTGAAGCCGAGCTTCGAGGCGCCGTCGTTGTTGATGGCGGTGGCGCGGATGACGGCGTGGATGTGGCTGCCGTCCGCGAGCGCGTCCTCCAGCCGCTTGAGCACCACCACGCCCACGCCGCTGCCGAAGAGGGTGCCCTGGGCCTCCGCGTCGAAGGGGCGACAGTGCCCGTCCGGTGATGCGATGCCGCCGGGCTGGTGCACGTAACCGGTCCGCTGGGGCATGTCCACGGACACGCCCCCCGCGAGGGCCACGTCACACTGGAAGCCGAGCAGCGCCTGACAGGCCAGGTGCGTGGCGACCAGCGACGTGGAACATCCCGTCTGCACGTCCAGGCTCGGGCCCTTGAGGTCCAGGTGGTACGCGAGCCGCGTCGCCAGGAAGTCCTTGTCGTTGCCAATCATCACCTGGAAGCTGTCGCCCGATTCGAGCAGCTCCGGGTGGGTGTGCAGGTTGAAGAGCAGGTACGTGCTCAGGCTCGTGCCGGCGAACACGCCCACCGAGCGCGTCTCCGTGTCGAGTCCGTGAGCCGCGTGCTCCATCGCCTCCCAGGCGCACTCCAGGAAGATGCGGTGCTGCGGGTCCATCAGCGCCGCCTCGCGAGGCGAGTAGCCGAAGAAGCCCGCGTCGAAGGCGTCCACGTTGTCCAACACCGCCCCGGCCCGGACGAAGCCTGGCTGCTTCAACCGCTCCTCGGGGACGCCCCGCGCGCGCAGCTCGTCGTCCGTGAAGAAGCGGATGCCCTCCACGCCGTCGCAGAGGTTGCGCCAGTACGTCGCCACGTCGGGGGAGCCCGGGAAGCGGCCCGCCATGCCGACGATGGCAATGGCCAGGGCATCGCCCTCATTCAGGTTGGCATCGCTCATGTCAGTCGGAGAACTCACATCGAGGAAGAGTCGTTGAGCTGGGGCTTGCGCGCCGAACCCGGAGTCGAGGGGGCCTCGCAATATACGGAAATATACGGAAGACGCCGGTTGACGGTTTCAAGCGTGGGGTGCTCCCGGCGAAAGCGCGGTGGCCTTCACCGACGAGAACTCTTCCGGGGTCGTCACCCCCGGGCGCGACTCACGTCCCCGTTCGGACGGGGGTTGGGGCTTCCTCACGGGGGTTCGTGAGGGAGAACGCGTCGGCGAGCAGTTCGTAGGAGCGCAGCCGGGCCTGGTGGTCGTGGCAGATGGTGGTGATGAGCAGCTCGTCCGCCTGGAAGTCCGCGGCCATGCTCAGCAGGGTCTCCTTCACCTGAGCCGGGCTCCCGCAGACGACGCGCTTGCGGTCGAACTCGAGCGTGGCCTGGTCCTCGGGTGTGTAGGCATACGCCTCCGCCTCCTCGACGGAAGGAATGGGCTCTTCGTTGCGCCCCTTGCGCGTGTTGATGGTCAGCAGGTCGCTGCTTCGTGCGATGCGCCGGGCTTCCTGCTCTGTCGGGGCACAGATGACGTACACACTGACGGAGGAGCGCGGCGCTGATTGCACGTGCGACGGCTGGAACTTCGCGCGGTAGCCCCGCGTCACGGGACCGCCGTGGATGGGGTTGAAGAAGTGGGCGAAGCAGAAGGAGATTCCCAGCCGCGCCGCGAGCACGGAGCTCTGCTCTCCCGAGCCCAGCGCCCACAGCTGCGGCATCCCCGGCGCCATGGTCTTCAAGCTCAGCGCCTGGAAGTCCGCCGTCGCGGGCGTGCTCCCGGAGAGGAACGCAATCAGGTCCTCGAGCTTCGTCGGGAAGCTCTCGTTGCTCGCGGGCACGCCGTAGGCCAGCGCCTTGGCCACCAGGTCCGCGCTGCCGGAGGTCCGGCCGATGCCCAGGTCGATGCGGCCCGGGTGCAGCGCCTCCAGCAGCCGGAAGACCTCGGCGACCTTGAAGGGGCTGTAGTTCGTCAACAGCACGCCGCCGGTGCCCACGCGGATGCGCGACGTCGCCGCGGCCACGTGAGCCACCATGATTTCAGGCGCCACCCCGGCGAAGTGTCCGGAGCCGTGGTGCTCAGCCACCCAGAAGCGGTGATACCCGAGCTGCTCCGCCGTCCGGGCCAGCTCTACCGTGTTCCGGAAAGCCTCATGTGTCGTGCTGCCTCGGGCGACGATGGAATGATCAAGAACACTGAGCTTCACGGCGAGCATTTCTCCCCGGGCAAACCACCGCCTCGGAGGCCGCTGACTCCACGGGCCGAGGGGTCGGGTTGACCGCGTTTCGTTGGGGGTGGGCACTATAATAGCACTGTCAGCCAAGATAAATATGGCTTGGCTGATTTTGATTGAAGTCCGAGAAAATGTGACAACCTGGAGGACTCGTGGACTCGCGGGTTCCTTCATCACCCGCGTCGCGACCTGTTATCAGCGCCCTCCCATGTACCAACGCGTCATCACGCACCCGCCCGCGGTCTTCGGGCTCACCTGGTTCGCGCAGTTGGTCTCGTCCCTGGGCTCGGCGCTGGCTGGCTTCTCGGTGATGGTCCACGTGTATCGGAGCAGCGACTCCATCACCGAGTACTCGCTCGCGTCGTTCTTCTCGTTCCTGCCGATGGTGTTGATATCCCCCGTGGCGGGAGCCGTCGTGGACCGGTGGGACCGGCGCCGCATCATGATGCTGGCGGACGTGGGGGCGGGGCTCACCATGCTCCTGATGTGGCTCATGCTGATGGCGGACGGGGCGGGGCTCTGGGCCCTGCGAAGCTGGCACCTGTACCTGCCCATCGCGGTGTGCTCGGCGGCGGGGACGTTCCGGGCCCTGGCCTACTCGGCCTCCACGGTGCTGCTGGTGCCCAAGCAGCACCTGGGGCGGGCCAACGGGCTGATTGAGCTGGCCCTGGGAATCGGTCAGCTCGGGGGGCCCGCGCTGGCGGGGCTCCTGGTGGTGCGAATCGGGCTGCAGGGGGTGTTGCTCATCAACCTGGGGTCCTTCTTCCTCTCGGCGCTGGTGCTGTTGTGCGTGGGGTTCCCCCAGCCCGAGCGCGGCGCCGCGCACGCGGTCCGGGCATCCCTGCTGGAGCAGGTGGCGGTGGGGTGGGATTTCATCCAGAAGAGACCCGGCTTGCTGGGGCTGCTCACATGTATCGCCGTGGCCAACCTGTTCGTGAGCCTGGTGACGGTGCTCATCACACCCCTGGTCTTGAGCTTTGCTGACGCATCGACCCTGGGCTGGATTGCCTCGTGTTCAGGCATGGGCGTGTTGATGGGGGCGCTCTTGATGAGCGTATGGGGCGGGCCGCGGCGACGCATCCTCGGGGTGCTTGGCTTCGAGCTGCTGGCTGGGCTGGCCCTGTTCGCGGCGGCGCTGCCTGCCTCCGCCACGGTGGTGGCCGGCGCGGCGTTCGTCTTCATGTTCACCGCCCCAGGGGTCATGGGGTGCTCTCAGTCCATCTGGCAGAGCAAGGTGCCCTCGGACCTGCAGGGGCGGGTCTTCGCGGTGCGTCGGATGATTGCCCTGTCCACGCCTCCGGTGGCGGCGCTGGTGTCCGGGCCGCTGGCGGACGGCCTCTTCGAGCCCTGGATGGCTCAAGGCGGCGCGCTGTCGGGGCGGTTGGGCCCCATGCTCGGCGTAGGCCCGGGGCGGGGCATCGCGCTGCTCTACCTGGTGCTGGGTGTGTTGTGCGCGGTGAACGTGCTGGTGGCGTGGCTGTCTCCCCGCGTCAGGAACGTGGAGCTGGAGCTGCCGGATGTCCTGCGCGAGCCGCCCGCGAGCGTGGGGCCCCAGCCGACGCCGACCTCGGCGTGAGACGGGGCCTCGGAGCCGCTACTCGACGACGACGAGCGCGCACATCAGCGCGCCCTGCGTCGCGTTGACCACGTCCTTGCCACGGCCCATCGGGTTCATCCGCACCATCGTCCCGCCGTAGCGCTCGCCGAAGACGAAGGAGCCCCAGATGAGGATGTGGGGGCCCACGGAGCCGTCGTCCCGCATGAAGTGGTAGGGGCGGGGCTCGACGCGCTCCTGGATGATCCACCCTCCGCTGGCCAGCGCCTCCAGGACGGCCGCGTCCCAGGCCTCGGCCGTCATCGAGCGACCGATGAGCACCGACTTGCCGCCGTAGGCGCGGCCCGCCTTCAACACGAGCCCCTCGCGCTTGTCGGCGGTGACCTGGTCGGGCAACCACACGCGCTCCCCCCCGCGAAGGCTGTGGGTGCGAAGGAGCCGCCGCGTCCAGGGGATGTGCTGGCGGATGAGGTCGCGCTCCTCGGCGGAGAGCGTGGGCGCGTCCTCGTTCTCCGACAGCAGCGCGATGTTGAGCTTGTCGTCGAGCAGCTCCTGCGCGGGGCCGTTGTAGAGGCAGAGGGTGCGCGCGGAGAGCGCCGCGCGGACGCGCGCATCGAACGGCAGTCCCACCACTTCGAGCCTGTCCCGCGCGTCGTGCTCCTGCATGGCGTGCACGCGCCGGCCGCGCATGGTGAAACAGTGGCCCTCCGCGTCCTGGACCTCGCCATAGGTGCCGATGAGCACCTCGCCCTTCGCGCCTTCCGCTTCGAGCAGCTCGCCGAACGTGGTGTTGAGCAACAGGGTCGCCATCTCGACACCCACCGGGTCCGGCAGCTCGTTGTCCGGGAAGAGCACGGCCAGGTTGCACTCGCCCTCCCAGGTGACGGTGCGGCGCACGTCGTCGAGGACGTGGGCGAGGAAGGCGCGCAGCGTGTCCTGGAGCTGGATGCGCAGGCCCTGCTCCTGGGTGAAGCGTTGGAGCACCGGCTGGTCCATCACCACCTGGGCCTTGAGCGCCGTCTCCCAGCCACCCAGGCCCGCCATCATGTTGACCTCGAGGCACTTCAGCCCGTCCGCCGAGTCGATGAAGTCTCCCCGGCTGAGCACACCGCGCGCGTCCTCCGTGAGGGCCAGGGCTTCGACAGCCACGCGGGCCCGCTCCAGCGGGAGGCCGAAGTAGTCGGACACGAGGGCGGGGTCGCCGCCGAGCAGCAGGCGCGGCCCGCGCTTGACGAGCCGGCTGAGCTTCACCGAGACATCTTCCAGCTCCCGGTTGCGGCGTTCGTCGATGAGGATGGGCCAGCGGTGCAGCTCGTAATACATGAGCGGTGACTCTTCGAACTTGCCGAACCGGTGCTTCTCGAAGGCCTCCGGAGTCCGCTCCGCGAACTTCAGGAACGCCACCGCCGCCGCGGAAAGCTCACCGTGCAGCGCGCGCGTCTCCTCGGAGAACATCGAGCTGGGGACCGACTCCGGCTTCATGGACATCTCGAAAGCTCCACTCCAAGAAATTCACGCAATTGCACTCTGTCGCTGTGCGCAAGTAAAGCAGTTGCTTACGCGGAGCGGGGTTTGAGTCATCCTCCACGCCGACGCCATGAAACTCGAGCGCCATGTCGGAGGGCTCTCCCTCGCGCGGAAGGCCAACTACCTGCGGGCGCGCGGCTGGCGTGAAGACGAGGGCCAGTGGTCGAGTGAAATCTTCGGCCAGCATCCGTTGGCGAAGGCCATCCACCACCAGCTCACCGACGACCTGGCCCAGGCGATGTGTCAGCGCGGCTGGCAGGTGCTCGGCTACTCCGAGAGAGGCTACGTCCAGCTTCGAGATGGAGAGCGCGGCAAGCCGTGCTCGTTGCCCAAGGCGCTGCGCACCCAGGCTCGCCGCGAGAAGCGGCCGGTGGCGGAGCTGACCTACTCGCTGTTCCTCGCGGCGCTGCTCGAAGCGGACGCGGGGTAGGGCGCCCGAGAGCACGGGCCGTGGCCCGGCCGTGCGTCTGCTGCGTACCGTGTCGGGCAGGGCCATCTTTCCCTTTTGAGCGAGAGGGAGTTCGCATGGTCGCCCGCCGTCTCCGCAGGCTCATCCGGGACCCGTATTGGTTGCTGCTCCTCGCCGCGCTCGTCATCGGAGGCATGCTTGGCCTGGAGCTGTCGCGCATCCAGTCGGACAGCGCCTCGCCCTTCTTCGGGCTGGCATGGCGAGGCGACCCCAGTGAGACGCGCTCCGTGCTCACGGCGCTGTTCGGACTGCAGATCACCGTCCTCACGGTCGTCCTGTCCTTGAATGCCCCCGTCATCCAATCCGCGGCGAACCAGTACTCGCCCCGGCTGGTCCCGCTCTACTTGAAGAGCGCGCCGTTGCGCCGGGCCATCCCCCTGTTCTGCCTCTCCAGTGGATTCATCCTCGTGTCCGTGCGCGAGCTGGGGCTGATCGCGGATGAAGCGGTTCGGCCACGCCCCGTCCTCTCGGGGGCCTTCATCCTGGTCCTCTGCGCGCTCGTGGCCCTGAGCCTCTGCATGATTCGCACGTTCCGCTACATGCGCGTGGAGCGGGTCCTCGGCCTCGTCCAGGACCTGGTGGTCTCCGCGGCGGAGCGACGCATCCGCGCGAGACTGAGCCGACTCCCGCTGGACCCCACCGCGACGCTGACGCTGCCTCCCGAGTCCATCGCGCTCATGGTGCCATCCTCGGGCTACCTCACCGAGGTCGACCTCCGACGGCTCACGCGACTTGCACGAAAGTGGAGCGTGCGGACCCGCATCGACGCCCTGGTGGGGGACTATCTCGACGCGGGTTCGGTCGTCGGCTGGGTGGTGCCGGAAGTTCCAGGGCTCATGGACCCTCGCGCGATGCATGACCTGGGGAGCGCCCTCATCCTCACCCCGGCGCGCGAGCCCGACTGTGACCCCGCGCTCGGGATTCGCATCCTCGTCGATGTCGCCAACCGGGCCCTCTCTTCCTCCGCGAACGACGCCTATACGGCCCGACAGGCGCTGCAACAGGTCCGCTCGGTGCTGCGCCGGCTGGGACACCTGCCGCTGGGGGACTGGAACGTGGTCGACTCCGACGGCCAGGTGCGGGCGTCCGTCGCGGGGATGCGCCTGCGCGACTATCTCTTCCTCGCGGTCGATGGTCCCCTCCACCACGCCATGGGCAATCCCGAGGTCCTGGAGGAGGTGCTGCAGATCGCCCTCGCGGTGGGGCTGACCGCCGAGGACGAGGAGGACCGTGGCGCGGCCCAGGCCCTGGTGACTCGCGTGCTCTCGGAGGCCGCCACGCAGGAGCCTCCAGCGCGTGAGCGCCTCCACCGCCTGCTCACGGAAGCGCGGCGGGTCCGCGCGTCATATGCGCTGGACCCACCGCGATGGGACGACGCTCACTGAGTCCTCACCCGAGGCCCCACGGCAGCCCCAGCACCTGCCACGCCACCAGGAGGAGGATCCACGCGATGAAGACGACGACGACGTAGGGCAACATCAGCGCCACGATGGTGCCTACGCCTGCTTCCTTCTGGTACTTCTGGGCGAAGGTGACAATCAACGCGAAGTAGGCGTTCAGCGGTGAGATGGCGTTGAACGGACCGTCACCCACGCGGTACGCGGCCAGCACGGCCTCCGGGTCGACATTCAGCCGCATCAGCAGCGGCACGAAGACGGGGGCGAAGATGGCCCACTTCGGGATGGCGCCCGTCATGATGAGGTCCAGCACGGCGACGACGCCGACGAAGCCGACGAGCAATGGCAGCGCCCCGAGCCCCGCGTCCTCCAGGAAGTCGCCCATCTTCACGGCCGCGAGCGTCGCCATGTTGGTGTACGTGAACAGGGCGATGAACTGGCTGATGATGAAGAGCAGGAAGATGAGCGCGCCCAGCCCCGACACCGCCTTCTCCATCGCCTTGATGACGTCGACGCTGCTCTTGATGGTCTTCGCGCCGATGCCATAGGCCGCGCCCGCCACGAGGAACAGCAGGGTGATTGCGACAATCAGGCCGTTCATGAACGGCGAGTCGCCCACGATGGCGCCCGTCTCCGGATTGCGCAGCGGCGCCCCCGGCGGCAGCGTCAGCAGCCCGAAGAACACCAGGACCGCCAGCACCCCCAGCCCCGCGAACTTGAGGCCGCGCGATTCGTCCGCGCTCATCGTCGCACCCGCCGCGTCCGGCTTCTCGCCCTTGTACTCACCCAGTCGGGGAGAGATGACCCTGTCGGTGATGAACGAGACGATGAAGGTCAACATGATGACCGACGCGACGGAGAACCAGAAGTTCGCCGTCAGGTCGATGGAGCGCTCGGGATTGAGGATGTGGATGGCGTCGTTGGTAATCTCCGTCAGGATGCCGTCGAGCGGTTTGATGAGGATGTTGACGGTGAACACCGCCGCCACGCCCGCGAAGGACGCCGCCAGACCCGCCAGGGGATGACGCCCCACGGTGAGGAAGGCCGCCGCCGCGAGGGGAATCAGGACCAGATACCCGGCATCGGCCGCGATGCTCGACAGGATGCCGACGAAGACGAGGATGTACGTCAGCGCCTTGCGAGGCGCGACGGCCACCAGCTTGCGAATCAGTGCCGCCACCAGGCCCGCCGCGTCAGCGACACCGACGCCGAGCATGGCGACGATGATGACGCCCACCGCGTTGAAGTTCATGAAGTTCTGGACGACGCCCTCGAACATGAAGCGAAGGCCGTCGCCCGTCAGCAGGCTCTTCGCCGCGGCGGTCGTCTGCTCCGGGACGTGGGTCTCCGGATTGATGGTCTGGTAGGTGACGCTGATTCCCATCATGTAGAAGACATGGGAGAGCAGGATGACGATGCCGATCAGCGCGACGAAAATCACGGCGGGGTGGGGGACCTTGTTCCCCACCCGCTCGACGGTGTCGAGGATCCGCTCCAGTCCCTTCTTCTTGGGCGGTGTCTCCGACTGTCGGTCTGGCATCGAATCGTTGAAGTGAGCTGCCTTCATGGTCGTCCCGATCCTTTCCTTCCGGGGACACGCGGCCGCTCATTTCCGCGACGATGCGCGAGCCCCCTGCGTCAAAGCGTCAGCTCTCCACCCACGGTGAGCGCGGTGTCCGTGGAGGCTTTGCCCTCCGCGGGTGAGCTGTCATGCCGTACGTCGAAGAACGTGGTGAGCGCGAAGCGCCCGGTCAGGTTCACGGAGAGCTTCGTGGTGGAGGTCAGCAGCACGCGCGTGTCGCCGAAGACATCCGGGAGCAGCATGGCGTACTCGCGAAGCTCCACCCGCTCGTTGATGTCATAACGGAACATCACCGCGAGCGAGGGCGACCACAGGTCCACACCGGGGAGGTCTTTCCTCGTGGGCACATACTGGAACCTGCGGTCATGGGCGTAGTGCGCGCCGAGGTAGGCCCGCAGGAACAGCTCGTCCGACTTGCGCTTCTCACGCTCCAGCAAGGTGAAGCCGATCCCCAGCTCGGCTTCCGCGCGCAGCTCCAGGCTGGCCAGGTGGTCGGTCTCCGCCCCCAGGTACGCATACGCGCTGAGCAGGGGCGTGGCCCGATACTCTCCGCGCACCCACGCTCCGAGCGCCTCCGCGATGAGCTCCCGCTCTTCCTCATCCGCCGCCGCGGCCTTCCCGTAGGCCCCATCGGCTTCCAGCGTGAGCGCCCACTTGGGCGACTCGTACTCGGCCAGCGCGTTCGCGGTCAGCGTGTAGGAGCGGCTGTTGCCCGAGAGGAACGAGAAGCCGACGCCGAAGGAGCCGGTCCAGGGAGGAATGTCCTCCTCTTCGTCCTCGTTGCATTGTCGTGCCGGCGTGTCCTCCACCGCCGCGTCGGACGACGGCGTGGGCGTCTGTGCCAGGACAGAGAGGAGGAGGAGGAGCGGATTCATGTTCCGGCAAACACTCGGCATGGGTGACGGGGCGCGCAATGGAACGCGAGGGCAGCCAACTGGTCACGGCTCGGGCTGCAAATGCTCCCTCAGTCGCGCGGTCTTCTCGTTCGTCCAGCCCTCGGGTCGCAGCAGCGCGAGCCAGCCGTCCACGTGCTCGCCCGTGTAGACGTGCCCGTAGCCTGGAGGGACCTCCATCCCGAGCGGCAGGTCGGCTGTCACCTGCCAGAACGTCACGAAGGGCAGCCACACCATCGCGCTCGAGACATCGTCGCCACGTGGCTCCCGCAACCAGTCCGGACGCCGCAGCAGGAGCCCGGGGCTCCACCACGTAATCGGGTCCGACGGATGGAGGAGATACAGCACCCGGGAGTCGCCCCACGGCGCGGACGCCGGAGGAATCTCCTCACCCGGGCGACGGCTGAAGCGCACGATGCGCCCGTCGCGGTAGATGGGCTCCACCTCGGGGCTGCCCGCATCGCGCTGGTCGGTGAACTCGCGATACAGCGTGTTGAAATTGGGCGGACCGACGAAGAGCGCGCCGTCCGTCCGGTTGGCCAGGTCCCGCTCACCACTGAACGCCGTCTCGCCGCCGTACGAGCCCAGGCTCTCCCCGAACACGAGCAACTTCGGGCGCTGACCCTCGGGCAGTCGCGACCACCGTTCGTAGACGGCGTCGAAGAGGGCCCTGCCGGCCTCGCGGGCCCGCTGCTGGTCCACCAGGACGGAGAGCCACGACCACAGATGTGAGTACTGCATGGAGACGATGGCGGAGTCGCCGCCCGTCAGATACTCGAAGGCGTCCACGGACTCCGGTACCACCCAGCCGCTGCCCGTCGTCGTCACCACGAGCAGGTACTCGCGCTGAAATCCGCCGGCGCGCTCCAGGTCTTCGACCGCCAACTCCGCGCGCGCCTCCGCATCCGGTGCGGACGCGTAGCCGGCATACACGCGGATGGGCTCCTTCGCGGTGGTGCCGGTGAGCGCGGACAGCTCCTCCACGGAGGGGCCCCGGCCCACGAAGTTCCGTCCCTCGCGGCCCAGTGTCTCCCAGCCCACGCGCGAGCCGGGGCCACCGGAGCGCAGCGCGCTGCGCGGGGGATGCACGCCCTCCGCGGTCGTCTTGTCCTGCACGGCCAGCGTGCGGTCCGCCAGTGAGATGAGTCCGTCCCACAACACGCCGCTGGCGACGAGGACGGTGAGCGCCGCCACCACCAGGCCACTCGTCGCGCGCGCCGCACGCGGGCCGATGTGTCGCGCGAGCCGAGCGTCGAGGCGACGATAGAGGGCGCGCAGCCCTCGTCCCGCCGCGACGAGCAGGAAGAAGAGGAGCGCCGCGACGAAGGGCGCGAACAGGTAGCCGGCCCGGCCAGGGTGGGGCATCCCCATGCGCTCGCGGATGCCCGCCTGCCAATGCCAGCCCATCGCCAGCGCGGCGACCAGGGCCACGCCTCCCACCATGAAGAAGCCACGCCAGGCACGGAGACTCGCGACACGCGCGGGACGGTTGGCGAACTCGCGCCAGAGCCACGCGCCGAGGACTCCCAGCCCATAGCCGATGACCGCGCTGATGCCACTGACCAGTCCTTGGAAGGGACCGCTTCGTGGCAGCAGGGACGGGGTGAAGGAGAGACACGCGAACGCGAGCGCCGCCCAAGCCCCCGGCAGCGTGTAGTGGAGCCACCGGGACGCGGTCCGACTCCCACGCCAGACACCCCGTGCCAACGGTTGCGGCGCGGCGCGATCAAGTAGGCGCTCCATGTGAATCCCCCCGGGGAAGCACGCTCGCGGACCCGCACCGCACCCCTCGTGTAAGGAGGGTAGGGCTGGACACAAGGAGCGGCGGGAGACCGCGGGCGCGTGCCTGCTCGCCCGTAGCCCCCCAGCCAGGCTTCAGCTTCCTGCCCGTCAGGCCCTCAACGCTGGAGACGAACCCGCTCTCTTGTGGTAATGAAATTGCGAGTCAATATCGCAGTCTTGGCTGTCGGACCGTTCCTCGGGGCGGGCCTGAAGGCAGCGTGAAGAGAAGAGGAGCGCGGCGTGACGACGAGCGTGAGCGAGAAGGTGTTCCGTCGGGGACCCTTCCCCGTGAAGTTCCGACTGCTGGAGGTGCTGCGCGTCACTCGCATCACCCCGCATGTGGTGCGCATCACCTTTGGGGGCGAGGACATCCAGGGCTTCAACAGCGAGGGTGCCGACGACCATGTGAAGCTGCTGTTCCCCGAGGAGGGGAAGCTCAAGCCGGTCATCCCCACCATGGGGCCCACCGGCCCGGTGCTGCAGCCGGGTGAGAAGAAGCCGGACTCGCGCGACTACACGCCCCGGCGTCATGACGCGGTGGCGGGCGAGCTGGACATCGACTTCGTCCTCCACGGCTCCGGGCCCGCGTCGTCCTGGGCGGCCAAGGCGAAGCCGGGAGACTTCCTCGGCGTGGGCGGGCCCAAGGGCTCGCTGTTCGTCTCCAACGACTTCGACTGGTACCTGCTCGCGGGCGACGAGACGGCCATCCCCGCCATCGGCCGCCGGCTGGAGGAGCTGCCCGCGGGGTCTCGCGCCATCGTCTTCATCGAGGTGTCGGACGCCAGCGAGGAGCAGAAGTTCGACACCAAGGCGAACGTGACGCTCACCTGGCTGCACCGCGATGGCGCGGAGGCCGGGACGACGGACTTGCTGAACCAGGCGATTCGCGGGCTCGACTTCCCGCCCGGTGACTACTTCGCCTGGGTGTCGGGTGAGTCGATCTCCATGCGCCCCATCCGCGACCACCTGCTCAACGAGCGGGGCACGAAGAAGAGCTGGGTCCGCGTCACCGGCTACTGGAAGCGCGGCCTGTCGGACCACCACCACGATTCGCAGAACTGAGTCGTCGCCCCGGGGAGGTTGAATTGCCTCGACCTCCCCGGGACTCGCGACGAAGGCTACGCGGGCTTCGCGAGCGAGCGCAGCACTTCGCCCGCCATCTCCACCGTGTAGTCGATCTGCTCCTCGGTGTGAGCGGCCCCGGGGAAGTTCACGTCACGGCGCAGGAGGACGCCCCGGCGCGCCATTCCGCCCTGGAACGGCGTCATCAGCTTCGCGTGCTCCACCATGTCCGTGGAGTAACGGAAGAAGGGAATCGAGTCGTAGCCGAGCACGCGCAGCGGCGAGCCCACCGCCTCCGCGTGGGCGTTGATGCCCTCGCGCAGCTTGCGGCCCAGCTTCGCCACGTGCTGGATGTGGTTGCCGTTCTTGTAGAACTTCAGGACGGCCTCGGTCACCGCCAGCGTCAGCAGCTCACCGCCGAAGGTGGTGGAGACCTGGAGGTCGGCCAGCTTGCTCAGGTACTTCGCGGGGCCGGAGATGGCCGACAGCGGCATGCCCGCGGCGATGCCCTTGGACATGCAGACGATATCGGCCTGCACGCCGAAGAACTCCTGCGCGCCGCCCATCGCCAGACGGAAGCCGGTGACGACCTCGTCCATGACCAGCAGGACGCCATTCGCCGTACACGTCGCGCGCACCTGCTGCATGAACTCGGACGTGAGCACGCGGTTGTAGGGGATGGAGAGAATCACCGCCGCCAGCTGGCTGGCCTGCTTCTCGATGGTGGACAGCAGCACCGCCTCGTCCGGAGGCGTGAAGAGCGGCAGGCGCGTCGTCAGGCTCGCGTGCGCGGCCGGCACGCCCGGTGTGTCGAACATGAAGTGGTCGTGCCAGCCGTTGTAGCCGACCGTGATGATGCGCTCCTTGCCGGTGACGTAGCGCGATAGGCGCACCGCCGCCGACGTCGCGTCCGCGCCCGTCTTGAAGAACCGGGCCTGCTCGGCGCCGGGGACCAGCTCCAGCAGCGCCTGGATGGAAGTCACTTCCACGGGCGTGGGCAGCGAGTGGAGGACGCCTTCCTCCAGGTGCTTGCGGATGGTGTCCACCACCGCGGGGTGGTTGTGGCCCAGCATGTTGGCGCCGAGGCCGCTGATGAAGTCGATGTACTCCTGCCCGTCCACGTCCTCCACCAGGGCGCCCTGGCCCTTGGCGAGGAACACGGGGAAGGAGCCGGGCGCGAAGAACTCCGGCTTCTTCATCATCGACTGGGTGACGCCGGGGACCGTCTTGCGCGCCTCGGCGAGCAGCTGGTTCGAGCGCTCCAGCTTCAGCTCACCCAGGATGGGGCGAGGGAGGGAGGGGTGCTTCCTGACGGGCATGTCCATGAGGCTTCCTTTGCTTGATTCGGGGGTCGCGTACCGCGGTTCAGGTTTCAGGGAAGAGGCAGGGGCTCAGGTCGTCGCGGCCTTCAGCGCCATGGCGCTACGGCCCAACGTCCAGAGCAGGCACAGCGAGAGCGTCGTCACCGCCACGGCGATCCAGCCCACCTGACCGAAGCCGATGAGCGCGCCCTCCGGCGACGTCGCGATGAGCAGACCGCTCACCCAGGCGGAGAGGCCGGAGGCGCCGTCGCTCGCGGCCATGTTCACCGCGAGGAACCGGCCGCGCAGCGCGGGCGGCACGCGCGCCGTCACCAGGGCGATGGTGGGGATGGCCCGCGTGGACGTGAGCGCCATGAACATCACGAACGCGCCCATGACGACGGGCAACGGCGAGGGCGACAGGTGCGTGAAGAGCAGGTGCGGCCCCACGGTGCCCACCAGGAGCAACGCGAGCATCCGGCCCGCGCCGAGCCGGTCCGTGAACCGGCCCACCAGCTTCGCCGACACGAGCGTCCCCGCGCCGCCCGCCAGATACACCCACGGCAGGTCCGTCTGCGCGAGGCCCAGGTTCCCGACCATGTATGTGCCCAGGTAGGGGATGAGCAGGAAGCTGGCGAACGCCACGCTGAAGGTGAGCAGCCAGCCCAGCGCGAGGCCCGGCGCGGCCAGCGTCGACAGGGGATTCTGGCGGGTCTCCTCGGCGCTCCGGGAGAGGTGCTGGTCCAGGCGCGGCAATACCTTCAACAGCCCCAGCCACAGCACCGCGGCCAGCGCGCAGATGGCCCAGAACGGAGCGCGCCAGCCCAACAGGTTCGCCAGGGCGAGTCCCAGCGGAACCCCCGCGACGGCGGACAGGCCGATGGTGGACATCACCGTGCCGATGGCGCGGCCCCGTCGCTCGGGAGGAACGACATCCGCGATGATGGCCATGATGACCGCGCCCATCAGCCCCGCGCACGCGCCCGCCAGCGAGCGCGCCACCAGCATCGACACGTAGCCAGTGGCCGCGCCACACGCCAACGTGGAGAGGATGAAGCCCGCGTAGATGGCGAGCAGCGTGCGCTTGCGGTCGAACCGGTCCAACCAGAACAGGCCCAGCACGCCCATGGCCGCGGAGGCCAGGGTGTACGAGGAGACCATCGCTCCGAACTGCGCTGTCGTCAGGCCGAAGCGCCGGATGAACTCCGGCCCCAGCGGCATGATGATCATGAAGTCCAGGAGGTGGCTGAACTGAACCCCTGAGAGCAGCAGGGTCAGCACTCTTTCCTGTCGAGGTGGAGATGCGGCGTTCACGAAGGACTCCAGGTGTCGCGCGCGGCGGGGGCCGCGAGGCTCAAGGGCGGACGAACCGGACCCGAATGGGCGGGGAGGTCGCCGCGTAGGGCCGGCCATCGCGGTCCAGCGCGGTGTCGAAGCGCGCCTTGCGCGCACAGGCCAGGGCCGCCTGGCCAAAGCCATGCCCCGGGTCCGACAGCAGCTCGGTCGACGTCACTTCACCGTCGGCGTCCACGGCGACGCGTAGCACCACGAGCTGGTCATCGATGCGCAGGGCGTCGGCCTCCTTCGGCCACGGGCAGCTCCAACTTCGCGCCGCGAGCTGGATGGAGCGCGCCCGGCTTCCACCGGCGCCCTGGCCCCGCGTGTCACCCGCGGGCACGGTGTCGACCGCCGTCGCCGAGCGGCCGGTGGACGCCGTCACGCCTCCCGCGTAGCGAGGTGCATCCCCGCTCGTCATCTCGAAGTCCGTGAAGTCGAGCGGGGCCGCCGGCTCCTTCGCGGCCACCACGGCTCCCGCCTGCGCGGGCTCGGCCTGCGCGGGACGTGACGATTCGCGGGGCGCGGGGCCCGGCGTCTTCACGCGCGGCGGAGGGTCCGCCTTGGTGACGCGCTGGGGTGGAGGAGG
>NZ_JABXEM010000049.1:0-48997 GCF_013372595.1 Myxococcus sp. AM011 | reverse complement strand
GGTTCGCACTTGAGCGTAATCGGCCCGGGCGGAGGGGGCGGGGGCCGGGGATTGTCGTTCGGCTTCATCATCTCGAAGTAGCAGATGACGGGCTCCGACCAGGGGTTCGGAGCGAGAGGAGACCACCGCTCCACGGTCACCACCGCCGCCGACAGGGTGGTTCCCGTCGTGGCGGCGATGACGCGCGCGAACAGCGGGGCCGCCGACGTGGCCCGGTGGCTCACGCGCAGGGGAGAGTCCCCGTCCACCACGCCCGACGTCTGCGCGACGATGCCGCCAGCACTGTCGAGGAGCTGGAGTGTGACGACCTGGCTGCCGCCCGTCCGCACCCCGGTCTCCACCACCGAGGCGACCACCTGGTCTCCGGCCTCTCCATGGCTTGGCGGTGTCTTCGCCACGTGCGTCAGCACGGGAGGCGCTTGTCCGAATGCCGGCACCGACACACCCCCCACCAGCGTGACGAGCGCCAGCAATCCACTTCGCATCCACGATTGAGTCTTCATTCCTGGCCTCGTCCTCATGACTGCCCCCTCGTGTTTCGCACCAAGGTCTTCGACTACTCCAACCGGTTGACGAACGTGGCGCCGCGAAGCACCTGTCCGTCCGGCAACCGCGCTTCCACCTGCCACAGCAGCTTCGTTCCGGGCTTCAGCGGCGCGAGCACCGAGGCGGGCACGCGGTACTCGCGCTGCTCCAGCGAGTCCGCGCGGTGGACCAGGCTCAAGTCCTCCGTGGACACCCGCACCGACCATCGGGTCCCCTCGGGGCCGCCACTCCAGCGCAGCACACAGTCGTCGCGCTTCAGCGGCGCGGCCTCCGGCACGAGCGAGGTGAGCGCCCCCGTGTCACCCCCTCGCAGTTGGTGCTGCTCCGGGCCCTCCCGCACCGAGATGCCGACCACCACCAGGACCAGCGCCGCCGTGGCCACCGCGCCCCAGACGGGCCGGCTCCACGCGAAGCGGAAGCGGCGTCGCTCCCGCGCGTCACTCGAGTCCCTGCGGGCCCTCGGGCCCCCGGCCGCGAGTGTCGCGGTGGGCTCGGCCTGGGCGGCGGCGGAGGAGAGCTCCTTCGCGAGGCGCCACGCCGCGGCCCAGGCGGCGTCATGCGCCACGCGAGCGACGACGGCCCGGCGCTCCTCCACGGACAGCTCACCGCTCACCGCGCGCCACACCAGGTCGGAGTCCACCGGCTCGCCGCCGGGCATCGGCTCCTCGTCGCGCACCACCGCGCGCAGGCGCTCGACGGTGGTCTCGTCGGGCTTCGTCTCGTCGTCGCGTCGCTGCTCGCTCACGGCTCGAATCCCTTCGTCGAGAGGCACAGGCGCAGCGCGCTCAACCCGCGGTAGATGAGGTTCTCGGCCCGCTTGCCATCCCAACCCAGCAGCTCGCCGGCCTCCGGCACGGTGTGGCCCTGGAGGTACAGCGTCACCGCGAGCCTGCGGTCCTGCGCGAGCTGGCGCAGGCAGTCGCGCACCGCCCGGGCAATCTGCGACGCGCTCGCGGACTTCTCCGGGTCGCCCGACGCCAGCGGCTGTTGGGGCTGAGACTCCACTTCCTCCATGGAGACTTCCCGACGGCGCTCCACGTTGCGCAGCTCGTCCACCAGCGCCGTGTACGCCACGCGATACAGATATGCGGGCGACAGGCGGGAGCGGTCTGGCTCGCGGCGCTGCAGCTCCATGACGCGCATCATCGCCGTCTGCACCAGGTCATCGCGGCGATCCGCCAGACGCGGAGGACACACGCGCTCGACGGCTCGCGTCAGGTCCCGGCGGAGCTTCTCCAGCTCGTGATTCAGCAGAGGACCCGCGGCCTGGGTCGGCCTTGGTTGCGACTCCACGTGGAAGGTCCTCCAGGAAGCACTCATGGTCATCGAAAGGTCCCTTCCACGGCAAGTGTGAGTGCCATTCCTCAAGCAGCCCTCCACACGTCCCCACCGCGTCCTTGACTCCTGAACGGACCTCGCTCTTTTTCTCCCTCACCCGTCCGTGGCGATGGGGAGAGGGGCGCTCCTCCCACACCGTCGCAGCCCTCCCCGCGGGGGTGAGCCGTTGCTATTTTCCATTCACGTGGAAACCGGAGGGGGTGGCGGATGTCGACGCTTGGGCAAAGGCCGCCATGTCCGGGCCTCGCGGGCGGTGTTGCGTGGCCATGCGTGGCGCGGGTTCATATATCTGGAGGGAGTCGACAGGAGGCAGGCCGCCTGGACGCTCTCCAGGCGGACACGACGAGCGAATGAACGTCCTGCTTTCCAGATGTGTTGGCTGAGTCCTTCTCACAAGGAGGCCGTCCCTTGCGAAGGTTTCAGGAACGCCTCCCACTCGAGGCGCTGACATTCGACGACACGGTGGTCCTGTTGGATGTGGTGCGGGAGCTGGCGCACCTCCGGACGCTGGAGGACGTGATGGCGCTGGTGCGCCGCGCCGCCCGCCAGCTCAGCGGCGCGGATGGCGTCACGTTCGTGCTGCGCGAAGGTGACCTGGTGCACTACGCGGATGAGGAGGCCATCGCCCCGCTGTGGAAGGGGTGTCGGTTTCCCATCCATTCGTGCATCTCTGGTTGGGCCATCCTGAACCGGGAGCCCGCGGTCATCGAGGACATCTACGCGGATGAGCGAATCCCGCATGACGTCTACCGCGCCACGTTCGTGAAGAGCCTGGTCATGGTGCCGGTGCGTCGCGCGGACCCGGTGGGCGCCATCGGCGCGTACTGGGCGGAGCGCCGGGTGCCGGGGCTGCGGGAGGTCTCCCTGCTCCAGGCGCTCGCGGACTCCGCGGCCGTCGCGGTGGAGAACGGGCGACTGTACGAGGCGGAGCGCTCGGCGCGGCGGGCGGCCGAGGCGGAGACGCGCCTGCGCGGCGAGCTGCTGGCGATGGTGTCCCACGACTTGCGCAATCCGCTGGGCGTCATCGCCATGACGACGTCGCTGCTGGCGCCCCTGCTGGCGCCGCTCAACGGGCGCGCGCGGCACCACCTGGACACCCTCAACCGCTCGGCGCTGCGGATGGAGCGGCTCATCCATGACCTGCTCGACTTCGCGGCCATCGAGGCCGGTGGCTTCCGGGTGAGCCGCGTGCCGCTGGCGCTCTCGCGGCTCATGGAGCAGGCGTCGGAGCTGGGGCCGCTGGCGCGGGAGCGCGGCATTGGCCTGGAGCTGCGGCTGCCCGAGCGGGATGTCGACGTGCGGTGTGATCCAGACCGCATCCACCAGGTGTTCTCGAACCTGGTGGGAAACGCCGTCCGCTTCACTCCCGCCGGTGGACTCATCACCGTCATGGCGGAGGTCCATGATGACCGTGTCGAGCTGAGCGTGGCGGACACGGGCGCGGGAATCGCGCCGGAGGTCCTCCCCGTCCTGTTCGACCGCGTTCAGCGGCCGACGACGCGGATACCCGGGAGCGGCGTGGGGCTGGGGCTCTCCATCGCCCGAGGCATCATCGAGGCGCACGGCGGCGCGGTGCGCGTGCGGAGCCAGGTCGGGTTGGGGACGACGTTCACCTTCACGCTCCCGATGGAGGAGCGCGCGTCAGGGTTGGATTCGCTCGTAGCGGCCACCGGCGACGCGATGGAAGCCGACTGACTCCGCGAGCCGGATGGCCGCGAGGTTGCCGGGCTGGGTGAGCGCGGACAGCCTGCTCACCCCGAGCGACTGGATGGCGTGCTCGAGCGCAGGGCCCGTGAGGCTTCGCGCGCGTAGCCGTGGCCCAGCAGGCCTCCTGCTCAGGCTCCGCCGCGGAATCGCCGCAGGTGCTCCCGCCACGCGTCGCGAGCCTCGTCCTGGCCGACGGCGTGGAACTCAACGGTGGCTCCGGGGCGCCGCGCGCCGAGCCGTCCCCAGTCCGAGCGGATGACGGTGGCGATGAGCGGATAGCCGCCCGTGGTGGGGTGGTCCGGCCCGAGGATGATGGGCTCACCCGACAGCGTCACCTGGATGGCGCCGCGAACCATGGGACGGGAGGTGCTCGCGCCTTCGTCACCGTGCGCCAGCGCGGGGCCTTGCAGGCGCATCCCCACGCGGTCACTCGCGCTCGACACGGTGAAGGTGCTGCCCAGCAGCGAGGCCGCCATCAGCGCGTCGAAGCTCTCCGTGTCGGGCCCGAGCACCAGCCGGATGGGCGCCGCGTCATCCCAGACCGCGTCCGTGTCCACCGACTCCGGCGGGCCGCGAGCCTCACCCACGGGGAGCGAGTCTCCGGGCTTCAGCACGCGCCCTTCATGTCCGCCCAGCCGCGCCACCAGCAACGTGCCGCGTCCACCCAGCACCTCCGGCACGTCCAGGCCGCCGTCCACCGCGACGTAGCAGACGCTGGCGCGCTCCGGCGCGAGCACCCGGAAGCTCTCTCCATCGTCCAGCACTCGCGCGTCACGCCCATCCACCGAGATGCGCAGGGCCCTGCCGCGCGCGCGCAGCTCCAGATGCCCCAGACACTCCAGCGCCGCCGCTCCCCAAGAGTTGCCCACGGCGCGGTTGGCGCGAGCGAGCAGCTCCGGCACCAGCGCGCCGCCGGGCGGGACGCCATGGTGCATCTGCCCCGGCCGCCCGCCGTCCTGCACCGTGGCGGGCCCTCCCATCCCCGCGATTTCCAGCCAGCCCGCCATCATCCCACCCGCTCGAAGCGCACCCGGTCACCGAGTTGCAACACCGCGCCCCGGTCCGGGTGGAAGGCCGTGAAGTCCAGCGCCGTGCCAATCAGGTTCCAGCCCCCGGGCGACGCGAAGGGATACACCCCCGTGCGCCCGCCCGCGATTCCCACCGCGAGCGCCGGCACGCGCATGCGCGGGGTGGGAAGTCGCGGGACGACGATGCGCGAGTCCAGCTCGCCCAGGTACGCGAAGCCCGGCAGGAAGCCCACGCAGCGCACCGTGTACTCACGCGCCGCATGCAGGCGAGCCACCTCGTCCACGGACAGGCCCGCGCGCGCGGCGACCTTCTCCAAGTCGGGCCCGTCGTAGCGCATGCGCAACGTGATGAGGGTCTGCTCCGGCGGGGCCACCGTCTCGCGCAGCAGTCGCGCCAGCGCCAGCCGCGGTTCGTCGGGAGGCGCATCCGGGTCGAAGTACACGCAGGCGTGTTCCTCGGTGACGACGGCGTCCACCACGCGAGGCAGGGCGCGCAGCACCTCGCGCGCGGCCCTTCGCTCCAGGCTGTCGGGCAGCGTCAGCCGCAGCGCGCCGTCTCCCAGCGGCTCGACGTGGAGCGACAGCGCGTCCAGGGTGGAGCGCACCTCGCGGGCCAGCTCCACCGCGCCGGGCGTGTCGCCATGCACGCAGACCGTGTCGACGGTGCCCTGGGTCGCCAGTCG
The DNA here is from genome assembly GCF_013372595.1 of Myxococcus sp. AM011. NCBI lineage: Bacteria > Pseudomonadati > Myxococcota > Myxococcia > Myxococcales > Myxococcaceae > Myxococcus > Myxococcus sp. AM011. The sequence continues at coordinate 43,695 of NZ_JABXEM010000049.1, read as the reverse complement.
CACGGTGTTCTCGCGCACCCGGGCTGCATCCGTGAGCACCGCGCCCGGTTGTCCTCGGGGAATCAGCGAGCCATCCGGCAGCGTGCCCCGGTCCGCGAAGCCCTCGCGCGCATGGGACAGGCCGGCGTTCCTCGCGGCGTCGTGCAGACATCCCTGGGCGGGGGCGATGAGGGTGATATCCGAGCCCAGCGCCTCGATGATTCCCTCCACCACCGCGCGCGCCAGCACGGGTGACACATTGGCCGCGTGATACAGCGCGCCGTGGAGCTTGGCGTAGACGACCGGGATGCGTTGCTCCTGGGCCAGCCTGGCGAGGCGCGCGCACTGGCCCGCCACCTGCCCGCGCAGGACTTCGGGGGGCACGTCGAGCGCACGCCGTCCGAAGTTCTCGCGGTCCTCGTAGGACGGATGCGCGCCGACGCGGGTGCCATGGCGCGCGCACAGCTCCAGCGCGCGGCGCATGGAGGCGTCGTCACCGGCGTGCGCGCCGCACGCGATGTTGGCCACCTGGGCGAGCGCATAGAGCCGAGCATCCTCGTCGGGCAGCTCACCCAGGTCGATGTTGAGGAGGCACTCCGTCATGCGTCCACGCTATGCGAGCCGCGTCCCGGACGCAGCCTTCTCCCCACCGTGGCCGCGACGGCTGACAGGGCGAAAGGCTCGAGAGATGACACGCACCACCCCGGGGCAGGGGCCGGTTGGCACCGGGGTGGTACGCGCCCCGGCGTGTCGAATGACACCCCGAGGAACCTCCACCCAGATACGTGGGACGCCGCTTTCTCCGGTCATTTCCCCCGAATTTCGGGGGATGTGACTTCGAGCACGCGCGCTGGGCGCGTGAGCACCGGGGCTGTCAGTGCGCGTCTGCTCCGCGCGAGACGGGACATGCCCGCTTGGAGTTTGAGCGGACCCTGGGGCGCGGCGGGTCAGTGAGACACGGGCGCGAGGGTGGCCGGGCCTCCAGCCTTCACCCATCTGACCAGCGCCAGCGCGGTGGCCTCGTCGAGCAGCTCCGCGTAGGTGGGCATGGGCGTGCCGGGAAGGAACTTCTCCGGGTTGCGCACCCAGCGCACCAGCTCCGCTTCGGAGCGGCCAGGCGCGCGAGCGAGCCGGTCATGGTAGCGAGCGCCCGGCGCATGGCAGCCCGCGCAACCCAGTTGCGTGAAGACCTTCGGGGCATCGATGCGGGCAGCCACGAGCCGGGGCTTGCGTGGGGCCTTGGGTGTCGCCGCGTTCGTCGCCACCGACGTGGACTCGCTGCCGCGTGGAGCGGGCGACGCTGAAGCCTGCGTGGAGCCCGAAGAGGGCACAGCCCCCTGCGTCGTGCCGGCGCCAGTGGCGACGCTCGTGGGCGATGATGGGGTCTCGGTCGGAGTCGCGACGCCGGGGCCCGCCGCGTCGGCGGACGCGGGCTCGTTCGTCGTCGCTTCCTCGGCGGCCACTTCGCCAGGCGCCGTGGCCGGGGTCGCCACCCAATCCGGGCGCGGCGTCGTGGCGGTGAGCCGGGGACGTGCACCGTCCACGTCGTTCTTCAGGGGCGGCACCGAGCGCAGGTATTCGTAGAGGGCCTTGGCCTCCTCCTCATCCATCCCGCGAAAGCGAGGCATGGGCGAGCGAATCGGCGAGCCATCCGGCGCAATCCCATCTCGCACCGCGCGGCTGAAGTCCTCCTGCGTCCAGTACGCGAGCCCCGTGGCGTGGAACGTGATGTTGCTGGAGTGGAGCTCCCGGCCCTCGGGGTCCTTGAAGGCCATGCCTCCCTCGAAGATGTCGTCGCCCTCCGTCTTGTTCGGACTGAATCCGGGCGTGTGACAGGAGGCGCAGTCGTAGACGTCATGCGCCATGTAGCGGCCGTACTCCACCGTGGGGGCCTTGGGCGGCACGGGGATGCCGAGGGGAGGGCGCTGCACCGGTTCGTTGCCCATGATGACGCGAAAGCCCAGCCCTCCAATGAAGCTGAACTCCGAGCGTGGCGCCGGAGTCGCGTCCGGCTTGAAGAGCGGGTCTCCCGAGCGCAGGAAGCCCAGCACCGCCGCGAGGTCCTTGTCCCCCATGCCGTAGCTGGGCATCACCATGAGCCGTCCGTCCCGACTCACCGCGTAACGGATGGCGCGCGCCAGCTCCTCGTCCTTCGCCGCGCCAATGCCCGCCGTAGGGTGGGAGGTCAGGTTCGATGAGTGGAAGCTCCCCATGTACGACGGCAGCTCATGCAGCGGCGCGCCAGAGGCCGTGTCGGTGTCGCCGCCTCGGTGACACGCCTCACAGCTCGCATGGAAGATGGCTGCTCCACGCGCCAGTGCCGCCGGCGAGGTGTCCGCGCGGATGGGCGGGTAGGGCGCCTTGACGGTGCCAGCGCAGCCCGCCAACAGAAGGCTCAGCAGCAACGTGCCCTTCACGGTACCTCGGACCTCGCGATGCATGCGCAGCCCTCACACTTCCGATGGGGGTCCGATGCATATCTCATCCCGCCCTGTTTCAGGGAGGGGGCGCCTGATGGCGGGTGAACGCGGGGCCCACGGCGCCGAGCAGGTCGTCCGCCGTCCAGGAAGGCGGCTGGCTAGACTCGGCCGCATGACGCGTCCCCTCGAGTCCTACCGCGCCCTGTTCCCCGTGCTCCAGGAGCAGCTCTACTTCAACCACGCCGGAGTGGCGCCCACCAGCCTGCGCGCCGCCGAGGCCGTGCGCGAGTGGATGGACGACCTCGTCTACCACGGCATCCGCCACGAGCGCGGCTGGGAGGCCCACTGCGAGCGCATCCGCGCGCTGGCGGCCCGCATCCTCCACGCCGAGCCCGGGGAGATTGCCTTCGTGCGCAACACCAGCCACGGCCTGGGGCTGGTGGCGGAAGGGCTGGACTGGAAGCCGGGGGACGAGGTGGCCGTGGCCACGTCGCTGGAGTACCCCTCCAACGTCTATCCGTGGCTGCACCTCAAGGACAGGGGCGTGGTGGTGCGGGAAATCGAGGCGCCGTCCGGTGGCGTCACCCCGGAGGCGGTGGCCCAGGCCCTCACGCCGCGCACGCGACTGGTGGCGGTGTCCTCCGTGCAGTTCGCCACGGGCCATCGCACGGACCTGGAGGCGGTGGGCGCGCTGTGCGAGCGCGCGGGCATCCTCTTCTGCGTGGACGGCATCCAGAGCGTCGGCTGTGTCCCGGTGGACGTGAAGAAGTGTCGCATCCACTTCCTGAGCGCGGACAGCCACAAGTGGATGCTCGGCATCTCCGGCATCGGCGTGTTGTACGTGGCCAAGGAGGTGCTGCCGCGACTGCGCCCCGTGCTGGTGGGCTGGCGGAGCACCACCGACGCGTGGAACTTCAACCGCACCCACTTCGAGTTGCGCCCCGACGCGAGCAAGTTCGAGGAAGGCAGCGCCGCGTACCCGGGCCTCTATGCGTTGGGCGCCGCGCTGGAGCTGCTCCAGGAGGTGGGCGTGGAGAACATCGAGGCGCGCATCCGCGAGTTGCTCGCGCATCTGGAGAAGGGGCTGCTCGCGCTGGGCTGCGAGGTGGGGCCCGCGCCGGAGCATCGCGCGGGCATCCTCACGTTCCTTCCGCCCGGGGCGCAGGCGCGGGCGCTCGGGGCCTACCTGTCCGAGCACCACGTCGCCCACTCGGTGCGCCGGGGGCGCATCCGCCTGTCCCCCCACTTCTACAACCTGCCGGAGGAGATGGACCGGTTGGTGGAGCTGGTCCGGGGCTACGGCGGCTGACGCGGCTCAGGTCTGCGAGGGGAAGAGCGTGTCGATGGACAGGTAGCGCTCGCCGGTGTCGTAGCAGAAGCACAGCACGCGGCTGTTGTCCGGCATCTCGCCCAGCTTCTGGTTCACCGCGGACAGCGCGGCGCCGGAGGAGATGCCCACGAAGATGCCTTCCTCACGCGCGGAGCGGCGGGTGAACTCGAAGGCGTCTTCCTCCGCCACCTGCACCGTGCCGTCCAGGATGTCCGTGTGCAGGTTCTTCGGGATGAAGCCCGCGCCGATGCCCTGGATGGGGTGGGGGCCGGGCTGACCGCCGCTGATGACGGGCGACTTGACGGGCTCCACCGCGAAGACCTTCAGCTTGGGCCATTTCGCCTTGAGCACCTCGGCGCAGCCGGTGATGTGGCCGCCGGTGCCCACGCCCGTAATCAGGTAGTCGAGCCCGTCCGGGAAGTCGTTGAGGATTTCCTGCGCGGTGGTGCGCTTGTGCACCTCGATGTTCGACTCGTTCTCGAACTGCTGCGGCATCCACGCGTCGGGGACCTGGGAGACCAGCTCGTTGGCGCGGGCGATGGCGCCCTTCATGCCCAGGGCGCGCGGCGTCAGCTCGAACGTGGCGCCATAGGCGGCCATGAGGCGACGGCGCTCGATGCTCATCGACTCGGGCATGACGAGCACCAGCTTGTAGCCCTTCACCGCGGCGACCATGGCCAGGCCGATGCCGGTGTTGCCGCTGGTGGGCTCGATGATGATGCTGTTCTTCTTGAGGATGCCCTTCTTCTCCGCGTCCTCAATCATGGCGAGGCCGATGCGGTCCTTGATGCTGCCGCCCGGGTTGGCGCGCTCCAGCTTCATGTGGACGGTGACACGCGACGGAAACAACCGGTTGATGCGCACGTGCGGCGTGTTGCCGATGGTCTCCAGGATGTTGTTCGCCTTCATGTCGGGCCTCGTCGGGGGCTGCGCGGGTGGGGTGCTGCGGAACGCATCAGATGTGGAACTCGATGGCGTCCATGACGCCGTCGGCTCCACGGGGGCGAATCTCGCTGCGGCGGGTGACGACCGAGCCTGGAGGGATGCTCTGCGTGAGCCACGCGTTGCCGGCGATGATGCTGCCGTGTCCCACCACCGTCTCCCCTCCGAGGATGGTGGCGTTGGCGTACACCACGACGTCGTCTTCAATCGTGGGGTGGCGCTTCTTGTCGGCCAGGGCCTTCTCCACCATGAGGGCGCCCAGGGTGACGCCCTGGTAGACCGTCACATTGTTCCCGATGATGGTCGTCTCGCCGATGACGACGCCCGTCCCGTGGTCGATGACGAAGCGGCGGCCGATGGTGGCGCCGGGGTGGATGTCGATGCCGGTGCGCTGGTGGGCGTGCTCGGTGAGCAGGCGCGGCAGCAGTGGGAAGCCGAGCCTGTGCAGCGCGTTGGCCACGCGGAAGATGGCGATGGCCTGGAAGCCCGGGTACGTGAGGATGACCTCGTCCACCGAGCGCGCTGCGGGGTCCGCGTCGAAGATGGCCTGCGAGTCCTGGCGGAGCCAGTCGTACAGGTCCGGCAGCCGCTCCATGAAGCGCGAGGGGATGCTCGGGTTGATGTCCGGGTAGAGGGGGGCGAGCGTCTCGCGCACGCGGTGGAGGCTGGCCTCCACGGTGGTGACATCCCGGCGGACGGCGGCGGCGGTACACTCCAGGCGCTCGGCGAAGTGGGGGAACAGCAGTCCGAGGACCTGTGCGACGAACTCGGGGGCCGCCCGCCGCACGTCCGGGGGGAAGCAGTGGCGCTGTCGGGCTTCCAGCAGCGCGGCGACCAGCCTGGCGTTGGAGTCATCCATGAGCTCCTCCATTTAATGCGGTGCGTGGTGGGGCCGCACCACCTGAATCCCCGTTTGGCGCCGAAGTTCGGGCCGGTGTGGGACAAGTGGACAGCACGGGGTGCCTGGAGGCAGCCCGGCCAGGGGGAGGGGGCCGTGGGCGCCCGTGCTGGCGGGGGCGCTTGCCCGACCCTGCTGACGGCGTGACGATGGGCGGATGAGCCAGACTCCCTCGTATGTCCATGGCACCAGCGCCACCCCGCTCCTGGGGGAGACGATTGGGCAGAACCTGCGCGGGACGGTGGAGCGCCATGGGGACCGGGAGGCGCTCGTCGTCGTCTCCCAGGGGTACCGGGCCACGTACCGGGAGCTGTGGGACATCACCACGCAGGTGGCGAAGGGCTTGTTGGCCTTGGGCGTGGAGAAGGGGGACCGCGTGGGCCTCTGGTCTCCCAATCGCTTCGAGTGGGTGGTGACGCAGTACGCGACGGCGCGCATCGGCGCCATTCTCGTGAATCTCAACCCGGCCTACCGCACGGCGGAGCTGGAGTACTCGCTGAACCAGTCGGGGACGAGCGTGCTGCTGCTGTCGCGCGGCTTCCGGCAGACGGATTACCGGCCGATGTTGGAGGAGGTCCGTCCGCGCTGTGCCCAGCTTCGCGTGGCGCTGGTGCTGGATGACGACTGGCAGTTGTTGCTCTCCAACGCGAAGCACGTGAGCGAGCACACGCTGGAGGACCGCGAGGCGTCGCTCCAGTTCGATGACCCCATCAACATCCAGTACACGTCCGGGACGACGGGCTTCCCGAAGGGCGCCACGCTGTCGCACCACAACGTGCTGAACAACGGGTACTTCATCGGCGAGGCGTTGAAGTACGGCCCCCAGGACAGGGTGTGCATCCCGGTGCCGTTCTATCACTGCTTCGGCATGGTGATTGGGAACCTGGCCTGCACGTCGCATGGCGCCACGATGGTGATTCCGGGCGAGGCATTCGACCCGCTCGCGGTGCTCCAGACGGTGCAGGCGGAGAAATGCACGTCGCTGTACGGCGTGCCCACGATGTTCATCGCGGAGTTGGAGCATCCGCGCTTCGGTGAGTTCGACCTGACGACGCTGCGCACGGGCGTCATGGCGGGCTCGCCGTGTCCGGTGGAGGTGATGAAGCAGGTGCAGTCGCGGATGAACATGCGCGAGGTGACCATCTGCTACGGGATGACGGAGACGTCGCCGGTGTCCACGCAGAGCTCGCTGGACGACCCGTTCGACAAGCGGGTGTCCACGGTGGGGCGCGTACATCCGCACCTGGAGGTGAAGGTCATCAACGCGGAGACGGGGGCGGTGGTGCCTCGTGGGGCGGCGGGAGAGCTGTGCACGCGCGGGTACAGCGTCATGCTGGGGTACTGGGCGAACGAGGAGGCCACGGCGAAGGCGGTGGACGCGGCGGGGTGGATGCACACCGGCGACCTGGCGACGATGGACGCAGAGGGCTACGTGCGGATTGTCGGTCGCATCAAGGACCTCATCATCCGGGGAGGGGAGAACATCTCCCCGCGCGAGGTGGAGGAGTTCCTGCACACGCACCCGGGCGTGAGTGAAGCGCAGGTCATCGGCGTGCCGAGCGTGAAGTACGGCGAGGAGGTGATGGCCTGGGTGAAGCCGAAGCCGGGCGTGACGCTCACGCCCGAGGAGCTGACGAAGCACTGCACGGGCCGCATCGCGTCGTTCAAGGTACCGCGCCACTGGAAGCTGGTGGACGCGTTCCCGATGACGGTGACGGGCAAGGTGCAGAAGTTCCGGATGCGTGAGGTCTCCGTCGCGGAGCTGGGCCTGGAGGCGGCCTCGTCCATCAAGACCGCTTGACGCGGGGGCTCTTGCGCGCGGCCTTCTTCTTGGCGGCCGGCTGCTTCCGGGGAGCCGCCGACTTCTTCGCGGTGGCCTTCGGCTTCGCTTTCGCCGGGGCCTTGCTCGCCGCCGGGAGCGGGGCCTTCTTCTCGGTGGGCTTCCTCTTCGGCGCCTTCTTCAGCGCGGCCCTCGCCGCCGCGTCGACGGCGCGGCGGGCCCAGGGCAGCAGCTCATAGGCGTCATCGCTCGCGTCGGTGGGCGCCGTCCAGTAGCTCATCTCGATGCGGCGGCCTCCGCCCTCATAGATGAAGGGGCGGCAACCCGCGGCCTGGAAGTCCGGTCGGGTGACGTCGTCCGTCTTCAAATAGAGCTGGCCATCGCCGACGAGGCCGAACATTCGCCCTCCGAAGTACAGGCCCCACCCTCCGAACATCCGCCGCGCCTGTACCGGCCCGAGCTTCTCCAGCAACTCCACCACGTACTCCACGAAGCTGTCCGTCCGCGCCACGCTGCGTCTCCTTCCCATCGCGTCCCGATGGAATGCTGACGTGATGACATCGCCGCTCGCCTTTGCGGCGCAATCAGAATCTCGCGTGGACAGGCGCGCTTCAGCGGAACGTGGCCACCAGCGGGTTGTGGTCCGACGTGTCGCCCACGTCGATGACCTCCGCCGACACCAGTCGCTCCACCATGCGCGGCGACGCGAAGACGTAGTCCGTGCGGTAGTCGATGGTGACGCCACCCCGGTTGCGCCGCGCCGTCACCCACCGCGTGGAAGCGGCCCGCGTCGGCAGCGTGTCCACCCAGCCGAAGTCCTCCACGTCGTCGATGACGTCGAAGCGCGGCGGATGTCCGTACTTGTCCGTCCCCGCCCGCCGCAGCCTGTCCTCCAGGTCCACCGGGTACGGGTCCCTGCGCGACAGCGAGTTGAGGTCCCCGGCCAACAGATATTGCCCCTCGCGGAACTTCGCCGGGTCGATGAGCGAACGCAGATAGCGCGCCTCCACGTACCGGAGTTTCTCGTGGTGCGCGTCGAAGTGCGTGCCGAACAATGTCACCGGCCCGTTCGCCTCCAGCTCGCACTCAACGATGCAGTGGCCCAGGAAGTGCCGGTCATTGTGGATGCGCAGCGAACGCAGGGGAGGGCGGCTCACCACCGCGACGTGGTAGCAGCGTCCACTCGCACGCGAGCGAGACTGGCCCAGCACCAGGTGCGCGTCGTCCTGCGGCACGTCCAGCGCCTCCGCCACCCGGCGCAGTCGCCCGCCGTCGTCCCAGCCCAGACACTCCTGGAGCACCAGCACATCCGGCGAGGCCCTCGCGAGGAAGGTGACGATGTCGTCGAACCGCTCCTCGCCTCCCTGCAATACGTTGAATGTCATCACCTTCAGCGACATGCGGCCTCCCTCTCGCTCGGGGGCACCCGACACCGGCCCCATCCACGCACAGGCTACCGCACCCGTTGTCCCGAAGGGGCTCCTCCGCGCTTGCCCCCTCCCCAGGGCTCCGGCATCGCGCGCACGCTCTCCACGATGAAGGACTTCAGCTCGCGCGCCGCGGACGTGAGATAGCCCTCGCCCCGGTGCACCAACGCCACCTGTCGCTTCAGGCCACTCTTCACCAGCGGTACCACGTCGAACCCACGCGAGGCATGGTCCCGAGCCATCAGCTCCGGCACCAGCGCGATGCCCAACCCGCGCTCCACCATGCGCCGCATCGCCTCCGCGTTGTCCGTCTCCATCGCGACCTTCGGTGTCACTCCGCGCGCCTCGCACTCCGCTTCCAAGGCGCGCGTGCCGCTCATGCTGGGGATGACCACCCACGTCTCCTCCACCACGTCCCCGAGCGACACCGGTCGACTGCTCTTCGTGAGCCGATGCCCGCGAGGCACCGCGAGCATCAGCACCTCCTCCCACAGCTTCTGCGCCACCAGGTCCGCGCGTCGCACGGGCAAGGACAGGATGGCCAGGTCCAGCGCGCCTCGGGCCACGCCTTCCTCCAGCGCCGCCGCCATGTCCTCGCTGAGTCGGGGCCGCACCTCCGGATATTTCCGAGCGAACGCGGGGATGATGTCCGGCAACAGGTACGCCCCCACCGTGTGCAGCGTGCCGAGCGACACCGGTCCACGAGGCGTGCCCGACAACCGCTCCAGCTCGGATGTGCCCGCCGCCAGGGCGTCCAGCGCGCGCTGGGCGTGGGGCAGGAACCGCTCCCCTGCGTCCGTCAGCACCGCGCCCCCTGGCGTGCGGACGAGCAGGCGAGTGCCCAGCTCGGCCTCCAGCGACTGGAGCTGCCGGGACAGGCCGGACTGGGACAGTCCCAGGCGTCGGGCCGCTTGGGAGAGACGGCCCTCCTGGGCCACTCGGAGGAATGCCTGGAGTTGTTCGTGGGTCATGCGGAATCCGCATGAAGTCTATGCGGAAGTTGCGATTTCCGCATGGGGAGCCCCCGGTTAGACGTGTGCAATGGATGGAAGCGGCTTGACGGTGGAGCCGGTGTCTTCCGCTCGGCCAGGTGCGGCGCGGCGGCTGGCCACTGGCGCGGTGTTGCTGGCCCTGGTGGTCAGTGCCTTCGAGGGCACGGTGGTGACCAGCGCCATGCCCACCATCACCCGTGAGCTGGGCGGACAGCACCTCTACTCGTGGGTCTTCTCCGCGTTCCTCTTCGCCTCCACCGTGGGCGTGCTCATCTCCGGCAAGCTGGCGGACCGACTGGGCCGCAAGCCCGTCTTCTTCGCCGGCATGGGGTTGTTCCTCGTCGGCTCCGCGCTGTGCGGGCTCGCCCATTCGGTGGAGGGGCTCATTGCCTTCCGCGTGTTGCAGGGCCTGGGCGCGGGCGCGCTCCAGCCCACCACGCTCACCATCAGCGCGGACCTCTACACGTTGCGCGAGCGCGCCGCCGTCCAGGGGCTCTTCACCGGGGCCTGGGGCGCGGGCAATGCGGTGGGGCCGCTCATCGGTGGTTGGCTGGTGATGCACGCCTCGTGGCGGTGGGTGTTCCTGGTCAACGTGCCCGTGGGCCTGTTCGCCGCGCTGTTGCTGTACCTCTCCTATCGGGACCCGCCGCGCCGCACGGACGTGAAGCTGGACCGCTGGGGTCCGGTGCTCGCGGGCTCATCGGCGGCGCTGCTGTTGTTCTCGCTGGAGCCGGGCCACGCGGAGTTGCGCTGGCTGTGCCTGTTGGGCGCGGTGGTGTTGGGCGCGGGGTTGGTGTTCCAGCAGCGCAGGTCCGAGGCGCCGCTGCTTCCGATGGAGCTGGTGAAGGACCGCACCGTGCTCAGTGGCGTGGCGGGCGGCATCGCGGGTGGCGCGCTGCTGTACAGCATGGCGGCGTGGGTGCCGCTGTGGATGACGGAGCAGGGAGGACAGACACCCATCGTCGCGGGCCTGACGCTGCTGCCGATGTTGCTGGGGTGGTCGGTGGGGTCGACGTTTGGCGTGAAGCTGCTGGTGCGCGGAGGCATGAGGCTGAGCGCGGGCGTGGGCTTCGCGGTGGCCGCGACGGGGGCGGGGCTGCTGGCGCTCACCGCGGCGAATGACTGGGGTACGCCCGCGGCGCTCGTCTCGCTCGCGGTGCTGGGCATGGGGCTGGGGCCGGCGGCGAGCACGTCGCTCATTGGCCCGCAGTCACGCGCGCCCTGGCATCACCGGGGCATCGTCACCAGCAGCCTCTATGCGACGCGACTGCTGGGTGGCTCGCTGACGGTGGCCGCGTTGGCGCTCGCTCGAGGCCACTTCGCGCTCCAGTTCGCGATTGCTGGCGCACTGGCGGGGACGGTGGCGCTGATGCTGGCCATGGCCGCGCCGGGCAAGATGACCAGCGAGCCCTGAACCGTCGCGGACACGCTGGCGGGCAGCGTGACGCTGATGCTGGCCGAGCCCGGCAAGCTGACCAGCGAAGCCTGAACTCACGCACGCCACGGGACACAACACCTCGCCGGCCCGCGCAGGGCGCTGTTCACTGTCGTGTGCAGCGTTGTCCCCACGGTGTGCCGTGCGCTGCACACCGTGACTTCGCCCCGCCGCGTAAACGCGCGTGATGCCGTGCGTCAGCGCTTGGCAGGACGGATGCAATCGGGAGCTTCCATGCACGCCGTGGGTTGGCGTTGGAGGACTCGCGATGACGGAGATGATGGCGAAGTGGGACGTGAAGGTGCTGGGGGGTCTGGGCGGTGCGCTGCTGGCCCTGGCGGCGGTGTTCCTCTGGAGAGACCTCCACGTCCCCGCGGAGGCGCTGCTCATCCTCGCGGCCTGCGTGACGCTGGCCCTGGCCTTCCTGTCGGTTCCTCGCGGAGGACTGCTCGTCTTCCCCATCGCCGTGCTCGCCACCTCCGCGACGGGCGGCCTGTGGTACGCGGCGACGAAACATCCGCTGCTCCTCGTGGGGCTCGCGCTGACGCTCATCACCTCCGTCGTCATGCTCCCGCGCTCGCAGCCGAAAAGTGACACGACGCTGGAGCGCGTCCGCGATGTGCTCGTCTGGTTCGGCTTCACCGCCGCCACCATCGCCGCGACCTGGGCCTTCTACTTCCACTTCCTCACCCTGGGCGTCGCGGAGGACCACATCGCGCGTCGACTGGTGCTCACGCTGGGCTGGCTCGTCATCGGCGTGGTGATGGTGTTCCTGGGCCGCAAGCGGGGCACTCCCGTCATCCGCGACGCGGGCTTCTGCTTCGTCGCCATCTCCGTGGGCAAGACGCTGCTCTACGACACCGCGAATCTCGATGGCACCCTGCGCGTGGCGGGGCTCGCCGCCGCGGGCTTGTTGATGCTCGGCACGGCCTGGCTCTCCGCGCGGTCGACTCCGGCCAACGTCCGGAGCGCGTGACATGAGTCCCCTGCTCTCCTGGGTGGGCACGCTGTGGCTGATGCAGGCGGCCCCCGCGCCCTGCTGGTCTCATGAGGATGCGACGCCGGGCTGGAAGCGCGTGGAGCTTCCAGCAGCCGGGCCCCAACTGGCCGCGCCCTCGGACGTGGACCAGTTCCGCACGGGAGAGCCCGTCCTCGTGCGCGAGGCCAACGTGGGCACGTACTTCGGCGGCCAGCACGTGAGCACGGGCCGCATGGCCTTCCGCTTCCAGGTGCAGCCAGGGACGACGCGCCTGGAGCTCGACTTCCTCTCGTCACTGCGAGGCGCCAAGGTGGATGCCATCGCCTACGCGGGGACGCGCCCCCTCCACCTGCTCGACGAGCGGCGCATCCCAGGCGCGACAGTCATGTTGGAGTGGGGCTCGGGAGAGGTGCGCTCCGTGGTGGTGGAGGTCCACTACCACCTGCGCGAGCGGCCCGTGGTGGAGTCCTGGTGGGCGACCCGCCGCGTCTGGCCCGAGCGGGACGCCGCGCTCCCCAGCGAGTTCAAGGTCGCGCGCTCGCTCTACTTCTTCCACCCGGGTGGAGGACGCATCCTCACGCTGTGCCAGCAGCCGGACCTCTCCCCGCACACGTCCCGCTGGCCCCAGCTCGGACTGAGACTCAATACCTCCGCGCTCAAGCCGATTCCTTGAGCGCCCAGGGCCACAGCTTCGCCAGCGCGGAGCGCAGTTCGCCCGCGCTGGCGTACCGGTCCTCGGGCCGCTTCTCCAACAGCTTCAGCACCACGCGCTCGTAGGGGCCAGGCAGGTTCGGGCGCAGCGTGGTGGGCGGCACCGGCGCCTGCTGCACGTGCAGGAACATCAGCGGCACCGGGTCCGTGTGTCGGAAGGGGAGCTGTCCGGTGCACAGCTCGTAGGCCACCACGCCCAGCGCGTACAGGTCCGTGGCGGGCGACAGCGGAGGGCTGCCCATCACCTGCTCGGGCGCCATGTACTCCGGCGTGCCGAGCACCGTCCCCTGCGTCGTCGTCCCCGCCACGTGGGCGCTCTTGGCGAGCCCGAAGTCCATCAGCTTCAGCACCCCCGCGCGGGTGATGAAGAGGTTGGCGGGCTTCACGTCCCGGTGCAGCACGCCCCGGCCATGCGCGTGCTCCAGCGCGACGGCCGCGTGGGTGAGCCAGCGCAGCGTCTGCGCGAGCGTGGGCCTTCGCTCCAGCATCCGGTGGCGCAGGTCCACGCCGTCCAGCAGCTCCACCGTGAGGAAGTGCCGGTCTCCATCCAGGCCCACGTCGAAGACGCGCAGGATGTTCACGTGCTCCAGCGCCCGCGCGTGCTCCACCTCCTGACGGAAGCGCGCCACCGTGGACGGCTCCGCGTGCGGTGTCGCCAGCACCTTGAGCGCCACGCGCTGGCCTCGATGCAGGTCCACCGCCTCGTACACCGTGGAGCTGCCTCCGGCGCCGAGCCAGCGCTCCACCCGGTAGCGCTCGGCCACGAGCTGTCCCGGCAGCAGTCCGCGCACCAATGCCGCCGGCGCGGGCGAGGGGGTGGGAATGCCTTGCAGCAACGTCCCGTGCGGCGACACGGGCGTCAGTGCGCGCAGCGTCTCCGCCAGCGACACGGGAGGCGGAGTCGCCACGGGCGCGGGAGGCGGTGTCCGCGCCCCCGTCACCGCCGGTTCCAGCGACAGCCCTCCGAGGTACAGCACGCCTCCGGAGTCTTCTTCCGTCGAGCCCACCGCTTCTCCCTCGTCGTCCGTTGGCCCCGAGCCGCCCGCTCAGGGGTCCAACAGCGAGATGTGCGACGGCGCTCCCGCGCCTTCGATGTCCAGGTGCGGCGTGGGCAGGTTGTATTCGGCGGCGGCGCTGGTGGCCTCCACCATGATGGGCCCGGCGATTTCAGGCGGCTCGCCCTTGCACAGCACGTCCACCACGTGCTCGACGGTCCACTTGCCCAGCTTGTGCACCACCAGTCGATTCCCCTCGAACGTCGACGTGTCCGCCAGGTCCTCGCTGGCTCCGAGCTTCACGTCCACCGAGTCGCCCAGGTAGCCCCGCGCCAGCGCCAGCACGCGGTCCACCACCGAGTTCCAGGCCTGGAGGTGGGTGCGGTCCTGCGCCTCGTCCATGATGTCCAGGCCCACCTGGAGCTTCTCCATTCGCTCCAGGAACTGCTGCACCAGCGGGCCTCGGATGACGCGGCCGTGCTGCGGCGCGATGATTTCCACCGCCGGCGCGAGCTTGCGGATGGTGGCGACGACGCGCGCCAGGGCGGCGTTCACCGGCATGTAGATTTGATGGAACGCGCGGATGCCCGCCCAGTCGGACTCGTCCGCCCACAGGCCCTTGGCGTTGGCGTCGGTGAGGCCGCCGAACAAGTCGCCCGTGAAGAGCACGCGCGTCTGCGGGTCATAGAGCATCACCGCGCCCCGGAAGTGACAGAAGGGCGAGGGCACCGGCAACAGCTTGTGGCCGGTGGGCACGCTCAGCCCTTGAGCGAACTTCTCCGTGGGGATGAAGCGGTTGCGCGGCAGGTTCTGGTGGACGATGAGCCGCCACGTGTCCTCCGAGCAGAGCAGGCCCGCCCGGGGCGCGTAGCGCGCGGAGATGATGCTCGCCGACGAGCCCACGTCCGGGTCCTGGTGGTTGATGAAGAGGGCCGACAGCCGCTCCATGCCGCCGATGAGCGACGTCACCTTGGTGTGGATGGTGGAGAAGTCGCTGCTGGAGCCAGGGTCGATGAGGAGGTTGAACTCCGCGGCCCGCTGCGTCTTCGCGTCCGTGCCCCGGAACCGCCGGAGGTAGGGGTTGGCGTAGAAGATGTTCCCGGGCTCGCGCTTGCCCACCCAGAACGTCTCGGGAGCAATCTCCACGGGGACGATGCGGAGGTCGTTGCTCAGGCTCGGCGCGGGAAGGTCGCTGCTGCTCATGACGCGGAGTTCCTTCGGGGGGAGGTGATGGTCCCCGCCCATAGCAAGCGGTGCGCCGCCGTCCTCTCCGCCCCGAGCACGGGCGAAGGCCCTCGTCACGCGCGCAAGGCCTGCGCCCGCGAGGAGCGCCACGCATTTCATGCGGTGCACAGGCTCGCACGCGGGGTGGGAGCAGGCGGTTTCGAGGAATCTCCTCGCGGGCGCCACGCGCGTGGCACACTGCCGGGGCCGCTCGCACCCACCCACCATGCCCGACGCAGCCATGCTCTCCACCTGGGGGCTCCCAGGTCTCTTCCTCGTCGCGATGCTGGCGGGCTCCGTGGTGCCCGTGCCCTCCGAGGCGCTGCTCGCCGCGCTCATCTATGGCGGCACCCCGCCGATGCTGGCCACGGGCGTGGCGACGGTGGGCAACGTGTTGGGCGCGCTGTCGCTCTACGTGCTGGGCCTGTGGGTGGCGCGCGGCGGAGGCGGACCCTTGGGACGTTGGTACGCCCGGCGGCGAGAGAAGGAGGGGCCCCGCCTGCAGAAGGTGGAGGCGCGGCTGCGCACCTGGGGCGCGCCCGCGCTGGTGATGTCGTGGCTGCCCATCATCGGTGACGCGTTCGTCATCGCCGGTGGCGTGGTGGGCGTGAAGCCCTTGCCCTTCATCGTGTTCGTCACCCTGGGCAAGGGCCTGCGTTACGCATTCGTCGCCATCTCCACCGCCGCATCCCTGTAGGGCGATGGTGCGTCATGTTTCAATCGTGTTTCACGCGCCGTGTCAGCACGACATCCGGGTAAGTTGAGGCTGTGGTCTTGGGCACTGATTGCCCGACTACTCAACAGCTCCTCTACCGGAGCAGGACCGGACTTCGTGCGAAACAACCTCGCCGTATCCACGCGTGTGCTGTCGTCGTGGCGCTTCTGGCTCATGTCGCTCTTCCTCGGACTCACCGCCTGCGGTGGCGAGGAGCCCGTCACCGAAGAGGCCCCGCTCGCCGAGCGTCAGGACCCGCTGGCCAGCGTGCGGCTGCGCGTCATGGCGGCCAACCTCTCCAGCGGCAACGGGCAGGACTATGACCCGGGCCACGGCATCCGCATCTTCCAGGGCACGGACGCGGACGTCGTGCTGATTCAGGAGTTCAACTACCTGACGGACTCCGCCGCGGACATCCGGAGCTTCGTGAACACGGCGTTCGGCTCGGGCTTCTCGTACTACCGCGAGGCCGGCGCGCAGATTCCCAACGGCATCATCAGCCGCTACCCCATCATCGCCTCGGGCGAGTGGGATGACCCGCAGGTCACCAACCGCGACTTCGCCTGGGCGCGCATCGACATCCCGGGGCCCAAGGACCTGTGGGCGGTGAGCGTGCACCTCTTGACGTCGAACGCCAGCACGCGCAACACGGAGGCGGCGAGCCTGGTCAGCCGCATCCAGGCCAACATCCCCGCGGGGGACTACCTGGTCATCGGCGGCGACTTCAACACCAGCAGCCGCTCCGAGGCGTGCTTCAGCACCTTCTCGTCGGTGGTCTCCACGGCCAGCCCGTACCCCGCCGACCGCAACGGCAACACCAACACCAACGCGGGCCGCAACAGCCCCTATGACCACGTGCTGGTGGACAGCGACCTGCGGCAGTACCAGACGTCGGTGGTCATCGGGAGCAGCTCTTTCGCCAACGGCCTCGTCGTGGACACGCGGGTGTACTCGCCCATCGGCGACCTGTCCCCCGCGGTCTCCGGTGACAGCGGCGCGTCTGGCATGCAGCACATGGGCATCATCAAGGACTTCCTCATCCCCAGCGACTCGGTGTCGTCCAGCGTGACGGTGACGTCGCCCAACGGCGGTGAGAGCTGGACCCCGAGCAGCGCGCGGACGATTACGTGGACGTCGTCGAACGTGACGAGCGTGCGGGTGGAGTACACGCTGAACGGCAGCACCTGGACGACGCTGTCGTCGAGCACGTCCGCCTCGGCGGGGAGCCTTGCGTGGACGCTGCCGGCCACCGCGAGCACCACCGCGCGGGTGCGCGTGACGGACACGTCCAACTCCAGCATCACCGACACCAGCAACGAGACCTTCTCGATTGCGTCCGGAGGTGGCGGAGGCACCGGCAACCTCATCATCAACGAGGTGATGGTGAACGAGGCCGGCTCCGACGTGAACGGCGAGTTCGTGGAGCTGGTCAACACGGGCACGGCCTCGCTGAGCCTGTCCGGGTGGACGGTGTCCGACGCCACGGGCGTGCGGCACACGTTCCCCAGCGGCGCCTCGGTGGCGGCGGGCGGCGTGGTGGTGGTGTTCGGTGGCGCGGCGGGAATCCCGTCGGGCACGCCGGGCGCCGTGGCCGCGTCCACGGGCACGCTGGGCTTGTCGAACAGCGGTGACACCGTGACGGTGAAGAACGCGTCCGGCACGGTGGTGTCCACGGCGACGCTGTCGGCGGCCGTGTCCGGCACCGACGGAGTCTCCGCGAACCGCAGCCCGGACCTGGGCTCGAGCGCGACCTTCGTGCTGCACTCCAGCCTGTCCAGCCTGTCGGCCTCTCCGGGCCGACGCGCGAGCGGCGCGGCGTTCTAACGAGGTCCTGGTTCCCGCGTCCTCTCTTGCGAAGGGAGGGGACGCGGGGCCCTCCGCACGACCGGAATCGCCAGATTGCCAGTGTCCGTCCGTATGGAGATGGGGACGGAGAGATACATGCCATTGAAGCGATCAGCTTGTGCGTTTTCCCTCATGCTCATGACCGCCTGCGGAGGGGACGAGGCGGTGGAAGTCGGGAGTGACCTGGACCTGGAGCAGTCACGCCAGACCCTCCAGTACGCGTCCTACGACGCGACCTTGCGGGTGCCGCGTTGCGCGGTCCTGGGGAGTGATTGCGATTCCAGCTACCTCCTGGAGGGGCGGGGCACGGTCGGCCCCGAGCTGTATGCACCCAATACCGTGAGCGGCTCCTGTGCGGATGGCAACTCGGGCGCGTTCCACGTCAGCGAATCCTTGGATGGCCTCAAGGTCGCGACGACCAATGGCACCGCGTTCGCGCCGGGGAAGACCGTGCGAGTCGAAGCGCGGGTCTATGCCTCATCGACGAACTATCGGTATGACGTGCTCGACCTCTTCTACGCCGCCAATGCGAGTGACCCCACCTGGGTCCGGATTGGCACGTACAGCCTGTACTTCGCTGGCTCGCAGACCCTGACCGCTTCGTACGTCCTGCCGTCGGGCGCCTCGATGCAGGCCATTCGTGGCCGCTTCCGGTTGGGAGGGACCGCGGTGCCCTGCGGAGTCGGAACCACCGACGACCATGACGACCTGGTGTTCGCCGTGAGCGGCTCGGACACCACCGCGCCGACGGTCTCCCTGACCTCGCCCGCCGCGGGGGCCTCGCTCCCGACCCCCGTGACGCTGAACGCGAGCGCGACGGACAACGTCGGCGTGGCCCGGGTGGAGTTCTACGACGGCGCGACGTTGCTCGGGGCCGACACCACGTCTCCGTACTCCTTCTCCTGGGCGAATCCGTCCCTGGGGAGCCACACCGTGACGGCCAAGGCTGTCGACACCGCAAGCAACCTCGCCTCGAGCGTGCCGGTCACCTTCACGGTGGCTCCGGATACCACGCCGCCCTCCACGGCCATCACCGGCCTGTCGGATGGGGCCCGGGTCGCCACCAGCATCACCCTCTTCGCCTCGGCGGCGGATGACGTGGGCGTGACGCGGGTCGAGTTCTATGTCGACTCCGCGCTCATCGCGACGGATGCCTCCTCTCCCTACTACGTGACGTGGAACCCGACGGGAATCAGTCCCGGGACGCATGTCCTGACGACGCGTGCCTATGACTCGGCGGGCAACGTGGGGGTGAGTGCACCGGTCGCCGTGCAGTACGCGCTGGATACAGTCCTTCCCGTCATCACCCAGGTCGCGCCGGCCGAGGGCTCGGTGCTCTCCGGCTCTGCCCACCTGGAAGCGAATGCGACGGACGATGTCGGCATGCAGAGCGTGTCCTTCCTGGTGAACGGCTCGTTCCTCACCGGATACCTGGGGAACACCACGACGCAGCCGTGGTGGGGGACGTGGCGGACATTCGAGTGGGACAACGGTCCGTACCAGCTCACGGCAACCGCGCGTGACACGTCTGGAAATGTCTCGCCTCCGAGCGCTCCCATCAATGTGGTGGTCGCGAACACGGGGCGGCGCTATGCGCGCTACGACTCCGTGCTCAAGGTGCCGAAGTGCACGGGTGCGAGCGCGCTCTGCGATTCGGGTGTGTTGCTCGAAGGGCGCGGGACGTTGAGCGCTGGGCCCGAACGCAACTCCCCCAATTCGCTCAGCATCAGCCCTTCGTGCATGGATGGAGAGGAGGGCAACTACCGAGCGCAGGGGTCCATCGAGGCCCTCCGGGTGACGAGTCTCGCGGGGGGCGTCTTCATGCCCGGCTCGCAGGTGCGCCTGGACGTTCCGGTGTGGGCCTCCAGCAACTACACGCTCTACCTCTACACGTCGAACGGGGTGAGCCCGGCGGTCTGGACGCTGATGGCGACGTTCACCACGTCGGGCAGCGGAGTCCAGGTCTTCTCGACGACGTATACGCTCGGGGCCAGCCCGGTGCAGGCGGTGAGGGCTGTCTACCGCTCGTACTCCACGGGGGCCTCGACGTGCGCGGGCGGTTCCCTCAATGACAACGACGACCTCGTCTTCGAAGTGGGCCAGGCGGACACCACGGCTCCCGGCGTCTGGATGCTCACTCCGGCGCAGGGGGCTCAGGTCGAAGGAAGCGTGAACCTCTCCGCGACCGCCGCCGACGTGGTGGGCGTCAACCGCGTCGAGTTCTACGACGGCGCCACGCTTGTCGGACTGGATGCCGTCGCGCCCTACGCGGTGACCTGGGATGCCTCCGCGGCGGGTTCCGGTGCACACACCCTCACCGCGCGTGCCTACGACGCGGCGGGCAACCTGGGAACCAGCACGGCGGTGAACGTCACCGTGCCCTGAGTCTCCGGGGTGTCAGGCGACCTTGACGCCCCGGTCTCCCGCCGAGTCCCGCTCCCTGCGTGAGCGAGGCTGCCGCAGGCTCAGTGACTCTCCCTCGTCGAGGACGTGAGAGCGCCTTCCGAGCTCGAAGTCCCGGCGGCCAATGAGCCGTCCGGCCCTCGCTCATCCTGGGGGCCGGGCGTGCTCGGGCTGTCGGGGCCGGGGTGGCTCCGGCCGTAGTCGCGCTCGTGGATGCGGACGAGGGCCAGGAAGAAGGCGACGATGAGCGGGCCGAGCAGCAGGCCCACCGTGCCGAACGCCGCGAGGCCGCCGAGCAGCGAGAAGAAGACGATGGCGCCGTGCTGGTGCATGCCGCGCTTGGCCAAGAGCGGCTTGACGATGTTGTCCACCAGCCCCACCACCACCGTGCCCCAGATGGCCAGGAAGAGCGCGGCCCAGGGGTGTCCGCTGAAGAACATGAGCGCCGAGGCCGCCAGCACCACAATCGCGGCGCCCACCGCGGGGATGAGCGCCATGAAGAAGGCGACGCCCGCGAAGAACAACGGCGCGGGTACCTGGACAATCAAGAAGCCGATGAGCGCCGCGAAGGCCTGCACGCCCGCGGTGGCCAGCGACGACAGCAGCACCGCGCCGGACACGCCGCGGAACTCGCGCATGATTTCCAGCGTCTCGCCGCGTCGCAGCGGAGACACGCTCTCAATCCACTGCACCAGCTCCCGCCCGTCCGTGAGGAAGAAGAAGAGGGCGATGAGCATCATCACCGTCTGGAAGGCGATGGAGCCCGTGGCCGCCACCGCGCCCGTCACCGCGCGCGCCGCCGTGCCGCCCTGGTTGCTCACCTGCTCCTGGAGCTTCTCGTCCAGGTGCGCCTCCTCCATGGGCAGCCGCTCCATCAGGCTCTGCACGCCCCTGCGCACCGGCCCCGGCAGCTTCTGCACCAGGCCTTCGACGCCCTCCTGCTGCACCGTCTTGGTGACGAACTGCGCACCGGAGGACACCTCGGCGACCACGAAGGCCGTGAGCCCTCCCAGGGGGAGCAGCAACGCGAGGACGACCATGGTGCAGATGAGGCCGGCGGAGATGTTCTTGCGTCCCCGCAGCTTGCGCGTCAGCCGGGAGTGCACGCCGTAGAATGCCCCCGCCAGGACCGCGGCCAGGAAGATGCCCTTGGCGAAGGGCTGGATGACCAGCGCCAGCAGCACGATGGACAGCAGGATGAGGCCGGTGAAGACGCGCCGGGCGGTCTGCTCGGATGCCATACCCGTGAAGTTAGGGCTCATTCCCCGGGAGGGAAGGGGGGAGCGACCCCCACGGCTGCCTGGCAGGTCTCCAGAGGAGAAGACTTGGGCCCGGGCCCCAGGCGGCTAGAGTGCCGCGCCATGCCGGCTTTCGAATCGACTCAGTTCACCACGTGGCTGCTTCAGGCGCTGTGCTCCGCCTTCCTCGCCATCCTGTTCCTCCAGTCCGGGCTCGACAAGGTCATCGACTGGAAGGGCAACCTGGGCTGGCTCACCGGCCACTTCGCCAAGAGTCCCCTGCGGGGTGTCGTCCCGTTGATGCTCGGCGTCATCACCTTGATGGAGCTGGCCGCGGGCGCCCTCAGTGCCGCCGGACTGGTGGCGCTCATCGCCACGGGCAGCGCGATGCTGGCCTTCTGGGGCGCGCTCGTGTCCGCCGTGTCGCTGGTGTCCCTGTTCTTCGGGCAGCGCATGGCCAAGGACTACGCGGGCGCGGGCGGGCTGGTGCCGTACTTCCTGCTGTCGCTCGCGGCCATCTACTTCACGCGCCTGGGCTGAGGCGCGCGCGTTTCAGAGCACCTTGCGCGGCGGGACAAGGGCGTTGGCGGACAAGAGGCCGGCCACCAGCGCCACGGCGACCATCAGCATGTTGAAGGCCGTGTCGACTCCCGCCACCACGTCCCGCTCCAGCAGCGAGGACAGGCTGCGGAAGCCCACGCTGCCGGGCACGAGCAGCATCAGTCCCGGCACCACAATTGTGACGGAGGGCTTGTTGCGCAGCCGCGCCAGCGCGTTGCCGCCGATGCCGAGCAGCAGCGCGCCCACGAACGCGCCGAGCTGAGGCCCCAGCAGCTCCGAGCCGAGTCGCGCGCCGGTGAAGGCGAAGGTGCCCGCGGCGGCAATCCAACCCCAGTCGCGAGGGCGCGCGCGGAACAGCACGCCAATGGCCACGCCCGCCACGGCCAGGGCCGCCGCCTGCGTCCACGCGGGCAGCGCGGCGGCGACGGTCGGCGCGACGGGCGGCGGCAGCAGCTCCGCGAGTCGGCTGCCCAGCGCGACGCCGAAGCCGAGCTGGAGGAACACCACCGCCGCGCCCGTGAGTCGCGAGGTGCCGGAGATGAGGTGGCGCGTGGCCAGCTCGTTGAGGGCCACCGTCAGCGTCAGGCCGGGCAAGAGGACGATGAGCCCCGCCAGCGTGGCGACCTGGACGGACATCGGGCCGATGAGGCTCGCGGCGAGGACGGCGAGCGCCGAGGAGAGCACGGCGCCCACCGGCTCCAGCACGCGCGCGGTGGACGGCTGTCGCTGCGTCGCCACGCTCAGCAGGCCGATGAGCAGACTGCTCACCGTCGCCACCGCCATCTCCTTCAGCCCTCCGCCGAAGAGCCGAGCGCCGGCTCCTCCGGCCAAGGCCCAGCAGAGGACCTGGAGCACGGGGCCGAAGCGCTGTGGACGCGCGAGGATGGCCTCCACGCGCAGGGCACCCTCGGCGGGCGTGAGGCGCGCCTGGATGACGTCGTCGGCGAGCACGTCCAGCAGCGTGAGCCGCTCCAGGTCCATGTCACCGGGCTCCACGCGGATGAGGCTGGTGCGCAGCGCTTCTGGCGGACCGAAGGACGCGAAGAGGGACGTCGGCGTGGAGAAGAAGCGGCCCTCCAGGCCCAGGCGCTCCGACACGCGCTGCATCAGCCCTTCCAGCCGGTGCGCGGGGGTGCCGTAGCGGTGCAGCGCTTCGGCCAGTCGCAGCGTGAAGGCGACGGACGGCCCCGAGGGCGGCGGGAAGTGTTGGAGCGAAGCGGCGATTTCAGGAGGGACGGCCACGGCGGCGCAATGGCAGAGGCGCACGGGTGGAGTCAAATGGCGGCGCCGTGACGTCCGCCTGTCCGCCGCTTCTCCCTCGGAAGACACGTGCTCGTTGGTTCTCCAAGGTGGACGTGGGATGTCGGGGTGAGGAAGGGAGCTGACGAGAGGATGGCGCGAAAGAGCAAGACGCCTCGCTGGCTGGAGGCGGCGCGGCGCAGGGACGCGGAGGCCGCCGAGGACGGACGCTCGGACTGGCTGGCGCGCGCCCTGGGGCGGGCCGGGGTGCTGCCTCGAGTGGATGCGGAGGCGGCCATTCGCGCGGGGCGGGTGGAGGTGGAGGGCCGCGTGGAACTGGAGCCCTTCGCGCCAGTGCGCCCCGGGGGCGTGGTACGCGTGGACGGGCGGGAGTGCTCACTCGCGGCGTCGACACGGGTGTTGATGTTCCACAAGCCGGCGGGGCCGGTGGTGCACGGCTCGGACCCGGAGGGCGTGGGCACGGTGTTCGAGCGCCTGCGCGCGGTGCTGCCCGAGTCGCTGCTCGGCTTCGAGTGGTTCGCGGTGGGGCGGTTGGACCGGGACACCACGGGGTTGTTGTTCTTCACGAACGACGAGCGATTCGTGCGACACGGCACGGCCCCGGAGACGCACCTGTCCAAGCGTTATGTGGCGCGCGTATCGGGGCGGCCGGGCCCTGTGGCGCTACAGAAGCTGCGAGAGGGCGTGGAGCTGGAGGATGGACTCACGCGTCCGGCGGAGGCTCGGCTGCGCGAGCCCGACGTGGTGGAGCTGACGCTGACGGAAGGGCGGCACCACCAGGTGAAGCGGATGCTGGCCGCCGTGGGACATCCGGTGCTCACGCTGCACCGCGAGGCCGTGGGCACCGTGGTACTGGATGTGGCCGAGAGCACGTGGCGCGCGCTGCGGGACGAAGAGGTCTCCGAGGGACTGGGCTTTCGTCCCGCGGAGCCCTGATTGTCTACGGGGTCGGGCGGGTGCCGAAGCGCGACAGCAACGCCTCCAGCACGGCGGGCTCGCGCGGGTTGTTGAAGTGTCGTCCGCCCGGGACGACGATGACTTCAGCGCCGAGCCGCTCCTCCCAGAGCTGGCGATTGCGGCGCCAGTCGGAGGTGAACGGGTCTCCATCCGAGAGCACCACCACGCAGTGGCCCAGCGCGGCGCGGACGCGTGCGAAGTCGATGGGCGTGTCGAGCCATGGCTGCAGCGAGCCCCAGGTCTTGTCCACCTCGAACCAGCCCGCGACGAGCACGGCGCCCTCCACGCGGTGTCCCTCGGGCATCGCGGCGAGGTAGCGGAGGATGGTCTGACAGCCCACGCTGTGGCCCAGGAGCACCGTGGACGGTGGAGGCACCGGCCCCAGGGCCTGTGTGAGCGCGGAGCCCCAGCCTTCGATGGTGGGTGTCCCCGGCTCGGGCATGTCGAGCGTGAGGATGGAGTCGAAGGGCGCCGGAGGCTGACGCAGCTGCTCCTCGAGCCAGGGATAGAAGTCGGTGTCCGGACGTCCTGCCCAACGGTGAACGACGACGAGGGAACGGCTCATGGCCGTCCAGTCTGCCTCAACCCTCGCGCGACGCCATGGCCAGGACGTGTTCCCGGATTCGCGCCGCCAGTGACAGGCTGTCAGGCAGGGCCCGGCCGAGCAGCTTCGTCACGCCCGTCGCCAGCACCGCGGAGTTGGTGAAGACGCAGGCCCGCGCGTCCGACAGCCGCGTCAGTGGAATGACGTCTTCGCGCACGGGCATGTCGTCGATGCGGCCCGCGTCCAGGAGCACCGCGCGGATGATGCCCGGAAGGCACGGCGCATCCAGTGGCGGCGTGACGAGCGCGCCGTCCAGGAGCATGAAGAGGTTCGCCGTGGGCAGCTCACACGCGTGCCCCGCGTCATTGGCCAGCAGCGGGAGGCGCTGCATGAGCGAGAACTGGCGGAAGTACGACAGGCCCTTGTGATTCGGCAGCGGCTCCCCGTGTCGGTAGGCATTGGCCTCCACGGTGTCCACGGCACGTCCTTCGCGTTGGAGTCGCTCGGCGTCCGGCGCGGGAGGCCTGAAGGTGAGCAGGAGCCGACCATCGCTCGCGGTGAGCTTGCCGATGCCCGTGAAGCGCGAGCCGAGCGCGGAGTCGGATTCAAGGCAGCGACGAAGGGACGCTCGTACGGCGTCGACGTGGAGCAGCGCGGACGGCGGCGCGCGGACGGCCTCCGGGAATGCGGCGAGGCTTTCGGTGAGTCGTCGCAGGTGCCGCACGAGGAAGAGGGGAACTCCGGTGTCGACGCGGAAGGTGGTGAAGAAGCCGGCGCCGAAGAAGAAGCCCTGGGCGAAGTCGTGCAGGGGGAGGTCTTCCCAGCGCCGCACCTCACCATTCACCGCCACCGTGGAGAACATGCGTGAGGGCTCCGTCGTGCTTCAGCGCCGAGCCGCCAGGAAGTTGGCGAGCAACCGGGGACCGTGCGTGGTGAGGAAGGACTCGGGATGGAACTGCACGCCTTCCAGTCCGGGCAGCTCCCGGTGACGCATGCCCATGATGAGCCCTTCGTGCCAGGCCGTCACCTCCAGGCAGTCCGGCAGGCCCTCACGCTCCACCACGAGCGAGTGGTAGCGCGCCGCGGTGAAGGGCCGGGGCAGTCCGTGAAAGACGCCCTGCTCCGCGTGCTCGACTTCCGCCGTCTTGCCGTGGACGGGCACGGGGGCGCGCACCACCTTCGCGCCGAACACCTGCCCGAGACACTGGTGTCCCAGACACACGCCGAGCAGGGGCACGCGTCCACCGAAGGCGCGGATGACGTCCAGGGAGATGCCCGCGTCCTCGGGCGTACCCGGGCCGGGGGAGATGACGATGCGCTCGGGCTGGAGTGCCTCGACGTCGGCCACGGTGAGGGCGTCGTTGCGCACCACCTTCAAGCGCGCACCCTGGGCCCCGAGCGCCTGGACGAGGTTGAAGGTGAACGAGTCGAAGTTGTCGATGAGGAGAATCATCGCGCGCCTCCACTCGCGGAGAGGGCGAGGAGCTGTGAGCGCGCCTTGTTGAGCGTCTCCTTGTATTCCTGGCGCGGCTGCGAGTCGTGGACGATGCCGCCACCCACCTGTGCGTAGGCTCGACCGTCCTTCACGAGCAGCGTGCGGATGACGATGTTCAGGTCCAGGTCGCCGGTGAAGGACACGTAGCCGAGCGAACCGGTGTAGAGGCCTCGCGCGTGAGGCTCCAGCTCGGTGATGAGCTGCATGGTGCGAATCTTCGGCACGCCGGTAATCGTCCCACCGGGAAACAGCGCGCCCACCACGTCGAGCGGCTCGATGCCCGGAGCGAGCTGCCCTGTCACCTCTGACTCGATGTGGAGGACGTGGGCGTACTCGACGATTTCCATCAGCTTCGTGACTTCGACGGAGCCGTACGCGCAGACGCGTCCCAAGTCATTGCGCTCCAGGTCCACGAGCATCGCGTGTTCGGCGAGCTCCTTCTCGCTGGTGCGCAGTTCGTGGACGAAGCGGGCGTCCTCCTCGGGCGTGCCTCTGCGACGGGTGCCGGCGATAGGACGGGTGATGGCGCGGCCCTGCTCCACGCGGACCAGCCGCTCCGGTGAAGCGCTCACGACGTGGAAGCCGTCGCCTTCGAGGTAGCTGGCGAAGTGGACGGGGTTCGCGGCGGAGAGCGTCTCGTAGAGCGCGAGCGGCTCGCCGGGGAAGTCGACCTCCAGGCGCTGTGAGAGGTTGACCTGATACGTGTCTCCAGCGCGGATGTATTCGCGCACGCGCTCCACCGCGTCCAGGTAGCCCTGCTGCGTGAAGTTGGAGCGAGGCTCCACGGTGGAGGTGCTCGGTGGTGACGGGGGCGCCGTAGGGACGGCTCGATGCACGTGGGCTTCGAGTGCGTCCAGTCGCCGTGCGCAGTCCTCCCAGTCCGAGCCCGTGGCGATGGCGAGCAGGTGTCCTTCGAGGTGGTCCACCGCGAGGAAGGTGTCCACGAAGGACAGGGCGATGTCCGGCACCTTCAGGTCATCGTTCGGATGGAGGGGGAGCTTCTCGAAGTAGTGATTGGCCTCGTAGGCGAAGAAGCCCACCGCGCCGCCGAGGAAGAGGGGCAGGCCCGGCAGCCGCACGCCTCGCCACCGCTTGAACAGTGCGCGGAGTGTGTCCAGCGGTGGGCCTGCTTGGGGCTCGTCGTCGATGAAGGCCTGGTCGCCCTTGGCGGAGAATCGGAGGAACGGCTGCGAGCCCAGGAAGGAGTAGCGCCCCTCCTCGCTGACACGGGTGCTCTCCAGGAGGAACCGATGTCCGAGGGGGAGGGCGCGCAGCAGGTCCACGGGACGCAGGGCGCCCGGCTCCAACCGTCGGACGACGGGGACTTGATTGAAGCCCTGGGCCACGAGCGCATCGAAGCGCGCTCGGTCCAGCGGAGGTGGAAGCGGCCGGGTACTCATTCCGGGGCGCTTCCTAGCAGGAAGTCGAGGGTCCTTCGCGGGACTTCAGTCCGTCCCCGTGGGCCTGGCCGGCCCTGGAGTGGTCTGCTGCTCGCGTGTCTGGCGAGCGAACCGGAGAATCTCGTCCTCGGAGAGTTGGTCGGTGCGCATGACGGAGCGGTCGGCCTTGAGTTGCTGCACCTTGCCTTCGCGCAGCACATGGAACTGTCCTGGCTTCTGCCCGGGGAGCTTCGCGTCCGCGTCCACGCGGGCCTCGGCGAACATGGGCCTGACCTTCCGGATGGCGATGTCTTCCTTCACTCGACCCACGCACCAGGTGCGCACGTTCTCCCGGCACTTGTAGTCCAGGTCTCCAGGGCTCTGCGTGGCGAGCATGATGCCGACACCCGCCGAGCGCGCGCGCTTGAGCAGGCTCTCCATGGGCTCCTTGGTCGCGGGCTTGCTCGTCGCGGGCAGGTACAGGTCCGCCTCGTCGAAGAGGAGCACGGCCTGAAGCTGGGGCGAGGGGTGCTGACTGGCCCAGCGGTGGGTCTCCAGCAGGAGCTGGGACACCCAGAAGAGGACGCGCGGATTGTCGCCGAGGAACTTCGTGCTGATGATGCTCAGTCGCGTGCGCCCGGGGATGCCGTGCACGCCGCGTCCGAGCAGTTCGTCCAGGTCGAGCCGCTCGCCGCCCGAGGTCAGCAGTGAGCGCAGGTTGATGCGCAGCACGCTGAGGTCCTGCGCGAGCTTCGCGAAGGTCTTCTGGGGAATCCCATCCGTGGCCTCCAGGAGCGCGGGGTCCTGCGAGGTGACGAACTGCTGGATGAGCTCCAGGGTGACTTCCTTGCCGAAGGACTGGCTCAACAGCAGGCGGAGCGCCTGGGCGAGCAGGGCCTTCGCGGCCTTGTCATTGGGGCTCGTCTTGTAGTCGAGCATCCCGGCGATGGCATCCGCCGCTTGCTGGACGCCCTGCTCCCGCTCTTCGGAGGGTAAGGTCTCCATGCCATGAGGAACGATGGGAATGGCCAGGGGTCTGCCGTCCGAGCGCCCCGGCGTATAGAGCGCCACGTCCACGCGTTCGCGCAGCAGCCGGCGCCGCTCCTTGAGCACGGCGTCTTCCAGTGGCTCGTCCCAGGACTCGGGGCGGGCGTAGGTGGCGAGGTCGCCCTTTCTGTCGATGAGGATGACGGGGATGCCGCGCAGCAGGAGCTGCTCCAGGATGTTGAGCGCGAGCGTCGTCTTGCCGCTGCCTGAGCCACCCAGGAAGGCACTGTGCCGCGTCAGCTCGGAAGGGTCGATGGAGATGGGCTGCGTGAGGAGTCCCTCCGAGGCGCCTATCCCCAGCGGGCCCGTGAGCACCTCGCGAGGAGCCCGGGGGGCAGATGCGGAAGCGCTGGGAGAAACCAGCGTGCCAGATGAGGGAGTGACGCGAGGCACCGAGGTGCCGGATGAAGGAGTGACGCGAGGCACCGAGGAGCCGGATGGGGGAGTGACCCGAGCTACCTGAGTGCCCGACGGAGGAGTGACCCGAGCCGCTGCAGTGCCTGATGCGGGAGTGGGGCGAGGTTTCCGCGTGAGCCCTCCAGGAACAGGAGGGCTGGAAGGCTGCCCGGCGGGCCGGCTCTCGTGCCCGGTCAACAGCTCACCCACCGCCTTCATGTTTTGTGTGGCGCTCTCGGCGTCATCCGAGGAGACGGGCGGCTGGCTCAGGGTGCGCGGTGCGGAGGAGCTACTCGCTGGATTCGATGAGACCTTGTCCGGGGTGCGCGGTGTGGTGTGCGCACTGGATGGGCTCGATGAGGCCTTGTCCGGGGCGCGTGCCTCCGTGGGCGCACGAGGGACTCCCGAACGCGCGGGCTGCGAGGGGGCTTCGCTCGCTGCGTCGCGAAGCGGTTCCCCGAAGGGCGAGGTCACCGAGCCATCGAAGAACCCGGCCTGCCTGGGAATGAAGCCGTTCTCCGTCCTGGCGCGCGATGGAGCGGGCGGGGCTGGGACATCGGCGCTCTTCGGGGCGCGGCTCGTGGGCTCGCCGTCTGTCTTGGAACGCGCGGGCCCCGTGGGCGGAGGCGGAAGCCCGAGTCGCTCCAGCCCGAGGATGTCGCCCATCGACTTCAGTCGCGTGACGGGCCGCGCGGTGCGGCTCCATTCCGCGAGGGCGGCCTGTCCCACGTGCTGGGCGCGGAAGTCTCGCAGGGCCGACAGGTCTCTCAGGTCGCTGTCTCCCAGGACCACGCGACGCCCACCCTGACGGAAGAGATGTCCCAGTTGCTCTTCCACCACCGTTCCCGTGGTGGATGGGAACTCGGAGGTCCGGACCAGGACGGGCGTCTTGCCGGCCGCGGCCTTGAGGGCCTCCGCCATCTGTCGACCCAGACCCCCGCCCCTCGAACTGCGCTCACACAGCGCGAGGATGAGCTTGTTGCCCGATGGGTGGACGCCGACGTCGAGCAGGTCGTCGCCGTTGCGAGTCTTCACCAGGAAGCGGGGCGAGCCGTTCAGCTCCTCGCTGCCCATCTCGATGGCCCACGCGAGCAGGGCGGTCACATCGGAAGGGTCCTCGGGCAGCTTCTCTTTGTATGCGGCCCGGAAGTCCGTCCACACCTGGTCCATGTCGATGGGCCCGGAGCCAGGAGGAGGCTTCACGTCGTGACCACTCGCGCCCTTGTTGGGAGTGGGAAGCGGGAAGGCCTCAGGAAGCTGCTGCAGGTCGATGGCGCGCTCGCGGTACCGGCGGCACTCGTTCAAGACATCACGAGCGCGCTGTCCGCCGAGTGCCTCGAAGCCCTCGGGAGGAATGGGATGGGTCGGTGTATGGGGGTCGAAGGCCACGCCGCGTTGCTCGTAGAGGGAGCGGAGCCGGCGTGCCGCGATGTCGCGCGCGGTGCTCGCGGTGACAGTCCGCTCCAGCGTCACGGGCTCCGGGTCGTTCTCGATGCGGTCGACCATGGCGCGCGTCAGCAGGGGCCGCATCTTCTCCCAGTAATCGGAGAGGCAGCAGACGACGACCACGGCCCGAGGCACCTTGCCCGCGATGGCGGCCAGCGTGTTCATCGCCCGGCGGAACGAGTTCTCCATCTGCGGGCGTTGGTCGAAGTCGCTGATGTCCTCGACCTGGTCCACGCAGAGCACCAGCGCATGGCCCAGCGCGCCCATGAGTCGGCCCAGGTGCTCCACCATCCGCGCGGGGCCGTCATCCGACGTGCGCGGAATGAGCTCGCCGATGACCTTCCGGTCCTCGGTCGAAATCTCCTCGCAGCGCAGCCAGTTGAAGATGCGGCGGTTGATGCGAGGGTCCCTGCGCTGGAAGTAGATGAGCGCGCGCAGCAGGTCCACCTCCACGTTCCGGAAGCGCGCGTCCGCGAGCAGTTCATCCGCGACGGCACGCACGGTGCCGTGCAGTTCATCGTCCTCGAGAATCTTCTGTTCGTGCTCGATGAGCGGCGCGAAGAGGCTGGTGCACTGGCTCATCAGGGTGTTGGACAGGTGCATCAGGCCGCTGTCGTCGCCCTGGGCCACGTCGTAGGGATGGTCCAGCGAGTCGATGAGGCTGGAGAGGATGTACTTGTCGTAATGCGCGGCATCCACGGTCATCGGCATGTAGCCGGTGAAGCCGCGCTTCTGTCCGTGCGCGTGGTTGCGGAAGGCTCGCACCAGGTGCGTCTTGCCGCTGCCGGACTCGCCGAGCAGGAGCAGGAGCTTGCCCGTGTCGGGAGGGGGCGTGGTCGTCGCGCGGTCCAGCAGGCGCTTGAAGGCGCGACGCGCGGGGGCGTTGAGCGTCTCCACGTCGAACGGGTCGGGCTGCCAGAGGTACTGGCCCTGTTGGACGCCGCTGAAGACCTCTCCGCTGTCGGAGAGGAAGACCTTGAGTCGAGGGTCGCTGGACATGCGCGCTCCTGGAAGGGCGAATCAGACGACGACGAAGTGGAAGCTGGCGCCGTAGGAGCGCACCTCGGACTCGGCGACGTCCGTGGGGTTCATGGCGGAGACGAGGTCGGCGCGGGTCAGCGACAGGCGCTGGGTGCGGTTGGCCTCCAGCAGCGCGGCGTCGAAGGCCTCGCGGTGGGGCCACTCGGGCTGGAGGGCCTTCCACACGTGGGAGATGAACACCTTGTCGCGACCGAAGCGGCCGGTGGGCAGGGCTCGGGCCACGGAGAGGACGCGGTCGGCGAAGTCCTCCTTGCGAGGGGGCGGCGGCTCCGCGTCGCCGGTCGTCGGCGCGGTGGACACCACCGTGGGGACGGCGGGTTGCTCGGGGAGGAACCACTTGCGCAGGAGCGTCAGGCGCACGGCCTCCGCGTCGGCGCGCGTGGCTCCGGCGACGCGGGCCGTGAGCTGCTCCACGGCCTTGCGAGGGTCCTTCACCTCGGTGCCGAGCAGCTTGCCGAGGAGGTGCGACTGCACGGCGGCGAGGGAGAAGGGGCGCTCGGTCTCCACGCCGAGCTGACGCCAGAGGAGCCGGTCGCGGAGTTGGGAGAGGGAAGGGTCTCCCGCGCTCACGGTGGGGTACTGGCGGCCGAGCACCGCCGCGCGAACGCCGTCCGCGTCGGCGAGTCGGGTCAGCACGGCCTTGGACGGAGTGAGCTCCAGGCTGTTGGCGAGCAGGTAGGTGGCCTTGAGCTTCTTCCAGGTCAACCCCTTGGGGAGCTGTTCGAGGCGCAGGAACTGGAGGACGCGGGTGAGGCCGGATGCGGTCAGCTCCAGGCCCGACTTGTTCTTCTTGGAAACGAGCTGTTCTTGCAGCAGGAGCTCCAGCACGGAGTCGAGGTGGGCCTTCCACTCGGCGCGGCTGAAGCGGTGTTCCACGAAGGGGCGCAGGGCCTTGTCGAGCTCCGCCCGGGTGCCGGCGCGGTGGGGACGGGGGGCGAGCCAGGTGAGTGCGAGTCCCGCCAACCGGTTGTCAGCGCTGTCCATGCGTTGTCCTCTGCGAAGCGGCTTCTCGCCGCCGGGCGTCCATCAGGGTTTCAATCGTCTTGAGGATGTCTTCGTACCGAGGCACGACGTCCTCTTCAAGGAAGCGAGCGACCCAGTACCCGGCGCGCTGGAGGGCAAGGTCCTTGCGTCTGTCGCGGCGGAAGCGCTCGGGGTCGAGGAAGTGGTGGTAGCCGTCGATCTCCACGGCGAGCCGCAGCTCGCGGCACAGGAAGTCCACTTCGAGGGGACGGCTGCCGTCACCGAGGTCCACGGTGGCATTGAGGGCGAAGAGGCCCCGGGTGGCTGGGTGGACCTGGAGAATCTTGTTGTAGAGGAAGCGCTCGGCCTTGCTGCGGGCGCGGGCTTCGTCCTTCTGTCGCGCTGCGTGGACGGCTTGCGCGCTCTCGCGGAAGCGTTCGAGGAGGGGCTCGGCTTTGGCGTCCTGCGCGGGCGGCGACGCGGAGGAAGCCTTCTCTGGGAGGCGCGTCAACGGAGCGGAAGGGGCGAGGGCCGTGACGTGCGGAGCGGAGACGCTGCTGGGGTCGGGGAGTTCGAGCAGGCCCTCGCGCAGCATGGCGAGGGCATGAGACTCCTTACGGCTGCGTGGCTCGCCGAGGGACTCTGGGGGCAGCATGCAGGCGATGTGAAGCGTGGGGGCCGCGGTGCAGAGGGCGGTCGCCGTGCGCAGGCTGCGTGGGTCGGAAGGGGAGACGCGGAGCTGGAGGGCAGGAGCACGGCCCTCGGGGATGAGGCAAAGAAGAGCGTGGAGGAGGCGGAGTGGGTCGCGAGTGATGGCCTCGCGAACCTCGGTAGGAAGTGCACCAAGCGTTACAGTCGAAGGGGCTACGAGGAGCTGTCGGCACAAGGCCCAGGTGGCGGGCTCGGAGTGGGGCGGCTCCAGTCGCTCGAAGAGGACGTGGCGCTCGTGGGGCGTCTTGCCTTCGAAGTGCAGCTCGCGAGGGGAGAAGGCGCGCTGGGAGAGGACGACATAGCTCTCCGCGTCACGAGAGAGATTGCGCTCGGAGGCGATAGCGCAGGCCCAGGCGGAGACGGTGGTGCGAAGGTCTTCGCTGCCCGAGGACGCGGCCTTCAAACCACTGCGGTGAAGCCATTCATCCCAGAGGAGGAGGGCGCGTTCCTGAGGGCCGACCAGGACACTCAGCGTGGGGATGCCCTCCGCACGCCGCCGGGCATGCCGGTCCAGCGAGTCCAGGAGCGCTGTGTCCGCCGGTGACAGCAAGCCCATTCCCCCACGGGTCTGGTGACGTTGACCCGTCGTGCTGGGTGGCAGCCTGCGCCTCCTGGCGATGTGCTGGCAAGCCGGCCCCAGTAGGCCTCCATTCAATGGCGCACAACCCGTGAAAAGGGGTCGGATACGACATCCATGCGTGGTCATTCGGCACCGCATGGGAGGAATGGATGGACGGGCACAATAGGACGCGACAGGTAATGCCTCCAGCATCCTATTCCAGGAATCCTTCAATCAAAGGTGGTTGAGCACTCCACTCCAGGGATGGATTCAGGACGTGCATGGTTGGTTCTTTCCTACGGAGAAGAGCGCGGTTACGCAGGCAATGAAGGGTATGCCGACGAGTTGGAGTCGGTCTATCGCTACGACAGCAAGGTCCAGAACCACCTTCAGATTGCCAAGGGGGACTTGCTGATCATCTGCGACAAAAGACAGGTTCTTGGAGTTGCCAATGTCGCGAAGATCGATACTGCCGAGGCGACAAAGCGCCAAAAAAAGTGCCCGACATGTGGTGCAACTGTTCGCACTGAGAGGAAGACGCTTCGCCCCCGCTTCAAGTGCGAGGAGGGTCACTTCGTCGACGATGTGCTCTCCATAGAGATCCCCTGTATTGAGTACTCGGCTTGGTTTGATGGCACATTTCGCGAAATCCCAGAGGGGGCACTGATCTCAATCGAGCAGGTGCGAGCTGCTTGTATTAACTTCAACAAGCAGATGGCCATGCAGCAGGTCGCGCTTTCTGGCTTGAAGGAATTCGCACCGGCGCTGCTGCCCTTGATTCAGCAACTCGCTTCACCGGGGCCCATCCATGGACTCACCCTTGCTGCAGCGGATGCCTTGGAGGAGCCCTATGTCCCAAATCTCGAGGACGAACGGGCCAGGGTGTCGCGAGAGATTCGTGCGCGCCGGGGGCAAAAGGTCTTCCGGCAGAGCCTGCGCGACCGGTTCGGCGACAAGTGCCTCGTCACCAAATGCCAACTCATCGATTTGCTCGAAGCTGCGCACATCGTTCCCTATCGTGGAGACAATGATAATCACGTCATGAACGGGCTCTTGCTGCGTGCAGATGTACACACCCTCTTCGACCTGGACTTGCTGGGGATCGAGCCGGAGACGCTCAAGATCCATCTCCATGACAAGGTGAAAGGCAAGGGCTACGACACCTGGGACGGTGCCCTACTGGACTGCGATGCCAAGCTGCTGAGCAGGGATGCCCTGGAGACACGCTGGATTAAGTTCCAGCGTGCCCAGAAGCGGGCTCGCGTCGCCAATGAGCTCAGCCCCTCACGTCCCTGACGTCGGCACCGGCGCTGCCTCACGGTAGATGCGCAGCATGTCCGCGACGCTGTGCTGGAACTCGAAGCCCGTGGCCTCCAGGAAGCGCCGGTTGTCCACGACGATGGGATAGCGCAGGTGGTCCAGCGCCCCCACCGAGAGCCGAGGGAACCCCGCTCGTCCCAGCAAGAGCGACAGCACCTGTGACGGCAGCGGAATCCCCATCCGCCCCGTCTCCCGCACGATGACGGACAACGGAATCGGCGACGGCCCCGCCACGTTGAAGATTCCTCGCACCTTCTTCTCCAACGCCAACTGCAACGCCGTCACCACGTCCTCTTCCTGCAACACGTGAAACAGCGGGTCATACCCAAGCACCAGTGGCACCCGCCGGCCCTTCAGGAACGACGCCAGCGTCCCCGTGCCCGGCGCCCCCAGCGTGTACGGCAGGCGCAACACCGCCGTGGTCATCTCCGGCAGCCGCCACAGCGCCATCGCCGCATACAGGTCCGCGGCCACCAGGTCCGCCAGCTCCGGAATCGCCTCCAGCGCGCGCGGTGGCTCGTCCTCGGAGTGGTACAGCGGCGAGTCCGGCGCCGCCCCGTAGAACGTGTGCCGCCCCACGAAGAGCACCTGCTTCACGCCATGCGTCGCGCAGTGGTCGAACACCGCCTTGGTGCCGTCCAGGTTGATGCGGCCCCGCTCCGCGCCCGGCACCGTGAAGGCCGTCACCGTGGCCATGTGCACCACCGCCTCCGGCTTCCAGCGCCGGAACACGTCCTCCGCCACGCGCTTGCGCACGTCGCCTCGGAACACCTCGATGCCCGCCTCGCGCGCGTTCTCCCACGGGCGGATGTCCACCCCCGCCACGTCGTGCCCCGCCGTCTTCAGCCGCAACGCCAGCTTCCGCGCGATGCCGCCCGCAATCCCTGGGATGAGCACCCTCATGGCAACAGCTTCCTCGCCAGCCCGCGGTGCTGTCGCCCCGCCCGGCCAAGCTCGATGAGCCCCGCGATGCGCTCCTTCACCTTCGCCACATATCCCTCGATGACGTGGTCGTCTTCATCCCCCGTGCCTTGGAAGACGAGCGGCTCGCCGTAATGGATTTCCAACTGCACCGGCAGCGGCACCGGCAACAGGTACGGCGTCAGGGGCACGTACGGCACCCCCAACAACCTGCCCAGCGCATAGGCATTGAACACCGTGGGAATCGCCGAGCCTCCCCCCAGGAACGCGAACGGGATGATGGGCGAGCGCGTCTGGAGCGCCAGCCGGATGAACCCCGTCCCGAAGTCCACCAGCGAGTACCGGTCCGGATACAACTTGGCCGTCCCTCGCGCGCCCTCCGGGAAGATCATCAGCAGCCGGTCGTCCTCCAACAGCCGCCGCGCATGCTCCGGCAACCCCGTGAACTGCCCCGTGCGACTGGCCCACAGCGAGGACACCGGGAACTTGTGGAGGAAGCGCTCCACCATGCCCTGCGCCAGCCGCGGCGGGTCCATCTCCAACATGGTGGACGTCAGCACCATGGCGCCGTCCACCGCCACGCCGCCCGAATGGTTGCCCACCAGCATCCCCCGGCCTCGCTGGGGAATGTGGTGGATGCCATGGCAGCGCACCCGGAAGTAGTACCGGTAGATGAGCGCGAAGAGGCGCAGCGCGTCCTTCACGTGCTTCCGGGAGATTCCGTACGGGTCCACGCCATACTCGTTGAACGGCAGCTCCAGCCGGTCAACCCGCGCATCCAATCCGTCGCTGAGGGCCACGGCGCGGCAACCTAGCATTCCCCGCCGCGGCCCGCCGCTTTCCACCGCGTGTGCATTGGGTGCCAGCCCCTCCTTGGGCCATACTGACCCCATCCCCCTCATGACTCCCCCAGACGAACTCGCCATCGAGGTGAAGGGCCTGGTCAAGCGCTTCGGCGACGTCGTGGCCGTGGACGGCATCGACCTGGAAATCCGACGCGGCGAGTGCATGGGCCTGCTCGGCCCCAACGGCGCCGGCAAGACGACCACCGTCGAGATTCTCGAGGGCCTCCAGGAGCCCACCGCCGGCCATGTGCGGCTGCTCGGCCTGGACTGGAAGAAGGACGCCACGAAGCTGCGTCAGCGCATCGGCCTGACGCTCCAGGAGACGCGCCTCGTCGACCAGCTCACCGTCGAGGAGACGGTCCGCATGTTCGCGTCCTTCTATCCTCGCTCGCTGCCCATCGAGGAGCTGATTGGAATGGTGCAGCTCGGCGAGAAGCGGCAGGCACGGGTGGGCAAGCTGTCGGGTGGGCAGCGACAGCGATTGGCCCTGGCGCTGGGGCTGGCCGGAGACCCCGACCTGTTGTTCCTCGACGAGCCGACAACGGGGTTGGACCCCCAGTCGCGCCGGGCCCTCTGGGACGTGGTGGCGGAGCTCAAGTCGCGCGGGCGCACGGTGGTGCTGACCACGCACTACATGGACGAGGCCGAGGTGCTCTGCGACCGGCTGGTCATCATCGACCGGGGGCGGGTGATGAGCCGGGGGACGCCCCAGGACATCGTCGCCTCGCTGGGCGTCGAGCAGGTCATCGAGTTGGAGGCGGAGCCCGCGTTGGATTTGGAGCGGCTGCGCCCGCTGCCCGCGGTGGTGTCCGCGCAGCGCCACGCGGACCGCGTCACCCTGCGGGTGAAGGAGCTGCACGTGGCCCTGCCCTCGGTGCTGCGCGAGGTGGAGGCGGCGGGTGGCCGGCTGCGTCACCTGTCCACGCGCCGGCCCACGCTGGATGATGTCTTCATCGGCTTGACGGGACGCTCGCTGCGCGAGGGCGCAGAGGAGAAGGCGGCGTGATGGGCTCGCTGGGACAGTTGATGCTCATGCGGCTGCGCGTGTTGTGGCGCCAGCCCGAGGTGCTCTTCTGGACGTTCGTCTTCCCCGTCGCCACCACGCTGGTGCTGGGACTGGCCTTCCGCAACAGCGCGCTGGAGCCCGTGCGCGTCGCCGTCGCGGACGGTCCGGAAGCCCCCGCGCTGCTGGCCCGGCTGCAAGGCGTGCCGGAATTGGAGGCGCGCGCCCTGGAGCTCACCGAGGCGCGGCGCCAGTTGGCGCGAGGGCGGGTGTCCCTGGTGCTGCTGCCCGGAAGCCCGAGCCCGGAGGCGCTGGTGGACCCGAGCCAGCCCGAGGGGCGCACCGCGCGGCTGCTCGTCTCGCAGGCCCTGGCCGCCACACCGGACGCGCCCCGACTGGAGGCGGTGAAGGCCACGCCCGTGTCGGAGCCGGGCAACCGCTACATCGACTTCCTCATCCCCGGGTTGCTGGGCATGTCGTTGATGTCCTCCAGCCTGTGGGCCCTGGCCCTCCCGCTGGTGGCGATGCGCGGCGGAAAGCTGCTCAAGCGCCTGGCGGGGACGCCCATGTCCCGCGCGCACTTCTTCCTCGCCTTCCTCCTGGCGCGCACCGTCTTCGCCGCGCTGGAGGTCGCCTTCTTCTGCGCCTTCGCCCGCTGGCTGTTCGACGTCCCCATGTTCGGCAACTACCTCGCCCTGCTCGGGGTGGGCCTGCTGGGGGCGATGTGCTTCGCCTCCCTGGCGCTGCTCGTGTCCATCCGGGCGCGCAGCGAGGAGTCCGTGGGCGGCCTCGTCAACCTCGTCTCCATGCCGATGATGTTCCTGTCCGGCGTCTTCTTCGCGTCGGAGAACTTCCCTGGCTGGATGCAGCCCTTCATCCGCGTGCTGCCGCTGACGGCGCTCAATGACTCACTGCGCTCCATCATGCTGGAGGGCACGTCGGTGCTGACGCTGGGAGCACCCCTGGCGGTGCTCGCTGTCTGGACCATTCTCCCCATGGTGGCGACCCTCCGCTGGTTCCGCTGGGTTTGAAGGAGTGCCCGTGTCCGAGTCCAACTTCGTCCAACAACTCAACTTCCTGGCGCGCGACGCGAGCAACGAGTCCGCGGCGCTCCAGGCCGCGTTCTCGCTCGGCCTGCTGGGGCAGCTTCCGTCGGGCCCGGGTGCCCAGCCCGTGTCGCTCGACGCCCTGGCCCAGCGGCTGGGCTCCAACGTCCGGGGCGTCCGCTCCGTCATCGAGCCGCTCGTCGCCCTCGGCTTCGTGACACTGGAGACGGGGCGCGGCTATCTGCTCGCGGAGGCCACCGCGGCGTTCCTGTCGGATGACGCCTTCACCGCGCGCCTGCGCGAGGTCCGCGCGTGGTGGCACGCGGTGGCGCTGCTGCCTCGGGCCGTGCGCACCGGAGCGCCGGTGGAGGGGCGGGAGGTGCTCGGGTGGTATCGCTCGCTCTTCCTCGCGCCCCAGCCGCCGTGCCCCAACGCGGAGGCGGAGGACTTCTTCGACCGCTACGCTCGCAACTTCGCGCGCACCCAGGCGCTGGTGACAGCCGCCGAGCTCGGCGTGCTGGAGCGGCTGGTGGCGGGAGCCACGTCGACGGAGGCGCTGGCGAACGCGGTGGACGCGAAGCCGGAGGGGCTGGGCGTGTTGCTCGGCGTGCTCGCGAGGATGGGAATCGCTCGGGAGGACGCGGGGAACTGGTCCTTCACCGAGGCGGCGGCGCGGATGCTCGACGCCACCAGCCTGCCGTACTTCCAGCGGGCACTGCCGGCCACCATGGCCTACTGGGAGGCCTTCGGGCACCTGGACGAGGCGGTGCGCGAGCACACGTTCCGTCTGGACCTGAGGGACCCGGAGACGGCGCGCCGCATCTACCAGGAGAACGCCTCGCGCATCTCCGGCATCTTCGCCTCGCATCTGCGATTGAGTCGCAAGGCGGCGGAGCTGGCGGCCTCGCTGCGCTCGCTCTCGGGGGCGAAGGTATTGGACGTGGGCACGGGCTCGGGCGTGTGGGGCGCGGCCTTCGGCCTGGCGGACCCGACCACTCATGTCACCTATCTGGACTCGCCACATGTGTTGAGCTCGGTGCGCCCGCACCTGACGAAGCTGAAGCTGGAGGGGCGCTCGCGGCTGTGGGAGGGCGACTGCCTCTCGGTGGATTACGGCGAGGCCGAGTACGACGTCATCCTGTTGCCGCAAATCATCCCCGCGCTGCCACCGGAGGCGCTGCCCGGCTTCTTCGCGAAGCTGGCGCGCGCGCTGCGGCCCCGGGGGCTGCTGCTCATCTCCGGCTATCTGCTGACGGACCGCCGCGACGGTCCGCTGGACGCGCTCTACTTCGCGCTGCGGCGGTACGTGTCGAACGAGGGCGACGTGCTGTCGATGCCGGAGTTCCGCGCGCTCCTGACGCCGGTGGGCCTGACGTCCGCGCGCGGCTTCGAGATGCCCATCCAGCAGGTCGTCGTCGCCCACCGGGGAGACGTCGCCTGGGCCGACGCCGCCGCGCCGGCCGCTTGAGCCCAGAAGCCTCGCGCGCTCAAGCCGCGAGGCTTTTGGGCAGCGTCACGCCGTCGCGCGAGGCGAGAATCATCTCCTGGGTGGGCAGGGGGATGCAGACGGTGCTCGTCAGTCCCACGTCCTTCAGGAGGCTGGCGTACTCGGAGGCGGACAGCAGGTCGCCTTCGTTGGTCATGAAGCGCCGCAGCCCGAAGTAGAGGTGCTCCAGGGGCCCATCCCGGCGCTCGTTCAACACGTACTCGGCGATGAGCAGCACGCCGTCCGGCTTCAGCGCGCGGGACACCCGGGCGAACAGGTCCGGCAGCGTCTCCGGCCGCAGCACGTTGAGCACCTGGGGCAGGATGATGACGTCGAAGGCCTGGGTGCCGAAGTCGTGGGTGAACAAGTCGCCCGGCCAGAAGCGCGCCCGGTCCGCGACCTTGAGGCGCTCCAGGTTGGAGCGCACCTGCTCCAGCACCACCGCCTGGTCGAAGTAGGTGACGCGCGACGTCGGCGTCACCCGCGCGAAGGCCGCGCCCCACACGCCCGAGCCCGTGCCGATATCCAGCACCTGCGCGCCGTCCATCGCTCGGACCTGGGCCAGCGTCTCGGCGGCCTTGCGGCTGAGCTGGAAGTGCGAGGCGAACACCGCGGTGATCTGCTGCGAGTTGTCCGCGTAGAAGAGCCGGCTGGTCTCCGGGTCCTTCAGGTCCAGGATGAAGCGCTCCGTGCGCACCGTCTCCTCCAGCCGCCCCAGCGCCTCCCAGTACCGCGCGGACACGGAGAGCGCGCGGACCAGGTACGCCAGCGCCTTGCCCTCCAGGATGGGCCGGGCCTCTTCCGACGGCTTCCAGGCTCCGCCCTCCTCCCGCACGAGCCCGAGCTTCGCCAGCACCTCCACCAGCACGCGCAGTCCCGTGGTGCTCAGGTACGTGGCCGCGCCCAGCTCCGTCAGCGAACGGGGTGCGGTGGCGAGCAGCTCCAGCACGCCCAGCCGCCCCGCCGTGACGAGCAACTGCGTGCGCGCCGCGCCCCGGGCGAAGCGGTCGAAGAAGTCCTCCGCCCCAGGCGTGGCCGAGAGGGGCTGCGAGTCCAGGAACAGCTCCCGGTAGTGCTGGAGCACGTCCCAGCGAGCGCCCGCATGCTCCACGGGCTCGCCCCGTTTGACGGCCTCGTCGAGCAGACCCATGGGCTCCCACCACGGCAGCTCGGCCTGGAGCCGTGCGCGAAAGCCGGCATCGGCGAGGAACGCCGAGGTGGAGGTGGCGAGCGAGAAGCCGTTCGCGTCATCCATGCGCGCGAAGCCCAGGCACACCAGCAACTCCAGCAGCGAGCGGGTGCCCCGCGCGGAGGTGCCCAGCTTCCGGGCCAGCGCGTCGAGGGAGGCGGGCGCCGCGGTGCCTTCAAGGGGCAGTGCGTCGAAGAGCCCGACGCGCAGCGCGGTCCTCAGCAAGGCTGATTCATTGGAGGCATTGCGGGCCCAGACATGCAGTGACTGCGCGAGTGAGGGGCTCGATGACGCCGTCATTCAGGCTCTCCAATGAGGTGGGGGGGTAGCTTCATCCGCGAGGCTCGGGACTCGCAACCGCGAGGCAGGTGGCTTGCTCGTCCCAGGCTGCTTCTCTATCGTCCTGACTCCCCGGATGAATGTCGAGCGCGCCCGCCAGTCCAGGGTGTGTTCGCCGCCGTCAACGCAGTGCGAGGAGCCCTTGGTGACATTCGCGTCGTTGGCGCTCCAGAGCGTCCGGAGCCGGCCTCGAAGCTGGATTGTGGGGGTGCTGGCCGCTGGGAGCGCGCTGCTTCTCACCCTGGGTGTCGCCTTCCTGGAGGGCGTCTCGGACGGCACGCGACGCAGCCTCATCGAGAGTGGCACCGGGCACCTGCAGCTCTATCACTCCAAGTCCGAGGGCGTCCCCACGGTGGTGTTGGACCACGGCGGCGCGTCGGAGCTCCAACCCCTGCCGGATTTCCCCGCGATTGAAACAAGGCTGAAGACGGTGGAGGGCGTTCAGGAAGTCGTGCCGCTGGAGGTGGGCTGGGGCTGGGTGTTTCGCGGCAACTACCTCGACGAGAAGCTGGCCGCGGCCCGCTCGGTCGCTCGCGAGCCTCCGTCCGCATCGCGTGACGCACGGCTGGAGCGGCTGGCCACGGACCTGGAGCGTACCCTCCGGGACGTCGTGAAGGATGACGGCCGGCGCACGGAGGCCTTCGCGTTCCTGAAGGAGGACGAGGCCCGCGAGGACCGGCGCGCGCTCGACGAAGTGGGCACCCCGGAGTTCTGGACGCGCTTCCGCGCGGAGCCCCTGCAGGCGCTGGAGTACCTGGAGAATCGCGTCGCCCGGCAGGTGGGCGAGGGCGAGTCCATCGACGTGGAGTTCCTGGCCTCGGACCTGGAGCAGTTCCCCCGCGCCTTTCCCCGCTTCGAGCTCGTCAGTGGCAGCCTGCCGCCGCCAGGACAGCGCGGGCTGCTGCTCGGGCAGGGACTCTACGAGCAGAACTTCAAGCTGCCCGTGGCGGCGCTGCTCGACGAACTCCAGGTGGAGCGGCAGCGCGGGGCCACCTTCGCCGCGGACGAGTCGCTGCGCACGCGGGCGGCGCGCTGCCTCGCCGAGCTGCCGGACCTCCTGGCCCGGCTCGACGCGGAGCGCTCCACCAAGCTGGTGGAGGTGCTCGCGAAGCTGCTGGGCCACTCCGGTGACGTGGAGCCGCTGCTGCGCGAGTTCCTCACGCTGGACGATGCCAACTTCGACACCCGCTTCGCCTGGTTCCAGGGAGAGCTTGCGCCCTTGCTGCCGCTGTACCGCGTGCGCCCCGGGGACACGCTGGTGATGATGAGTGCCTTCGGCTCGCTGGGTCGCATCGGTGTGCCCGTGAAGGTCTGGGGCACCTTCCGCTTCGCCGGGCTCGGCGGTGACTCCAGCCGCGTCAACACGCTCGGGATGGTGGACTTGGTCACCGCGCGCTATCTGTCCGGCCGGCGCACCCAGGCGGAGGTGGACGAGGTCCGCCGGGACGTGGAGGCGCTCGGCCTGGCCAAGCCCCTTCAGCCCGTGGACATGGCGCTCCAGCCCGCCATCCTCGTGGAAGAGCCTGTCGCCAACGTGGAGACGGTCGTTTCGGAGGCGCCCTCCGAGAAGAGAGGTCCCGCGTGGCCGGAGACCTTCACGCGGGCGGAGCAGCGGGGAGGCAGCGTGCTCCAGGCCGCGCTCGTCCTCTCTCCCGACGCGAAGCCGGAGCTCGTCGCGGCGAGCATCGACGCGCTGGCCGCCGAGGCGGGGCTTCCCATCGCCACGGTGGACTGGTCCGTGGCGGGAGGGATGCTCGCGGGCGTGGTGGGCATCGCCCAGGTCGTCCTCGTCGCCATC
Organism: Myxococcus sp. AM011; assembly: GCF_013372595.1. Classification (NCBI taxonomy): domain Bacteria; kingdom Pseudomonadati; phylum Myxococcota; class Myxococcia; order Myxococcales; family Myxococcaceae; genus Myxococcus; species Myxococcus sp. AM011. The sequence continues at coordinate 76 of NZ_JABXEM010000049.1, read as the reverse complement.
GCCGTGCTGATGTCGTTCTTCGTCGTGCTCGTGTCCGCGAGCACGCTGCTGCTGCTGGCTCGGGAGCGGGTGGGTG
>NZ_JABXEM010000499.1:0-2705 GCF_013372595.1 Myxococcus sp. AM011 | reverse complement strand
CGCCCACGCCGCCCCCGGCTCCCGCGAGCAACGGTGGCTTCGGGCTGGACCTCACGCAGGAGGCGCCCAAGACGCCCGCGCCCACCATGTCCTTCGACGCGGTGGACGTGTCCGGCAAGACGGCGGACCGCCAGCGGCTGGACATCACCGTCAGCCTCTTCAAGAACGACGAGTACGAGAAGGCCGCCATGTCGGCGCACGAGCTGATCGCGGACCCGAAGCTCGCGGGCCTGCACACCGAAGCGCGCTACGTGCTGGCCAAGTCGCTCTACCGCATGGGCATGTACCACTCGTCCCTGGGTGAGTTCTCCAAGCTGCTCGCGCTGGGGCCCTCCACCAAGTTCTTCAAGACCAGCCTGGAGTGGCTGTTCTTCATCAGCCGCAAGACGAAGAACGAGACGGTCATCCTCGACGAGATTGCCCGTCACGCGAACCAGGAGTTCCCGGAGAAGTACCGCAACGAGTTCCGCTACCTGCTGGCGCGCTACCACTTCGTGCGCGGTCGCGCGTTGGACCAGGTCGGCCAGAACGCGGACGCGGACAAGAGCTTCGCGGAAGTGCAGCGGCTGACGCTGCTGATTCCCAAGACGGACACGTTCTACCCGCGCGCGCGCTACCTGGACGGCCTCGCCTCGTTCCGCAACGGCAGCCGTCAGAAGGACGCGGCGGCCAAGCGCGGCGCCGGGGAGATGCTGGCGTCGGTGGAGGCGATGAAGGAAGTGGTGCGCCTCACCCGTCCCATGGCTGGCAAGTCCGCCGACCAGGCGAAGGCGGACAAGTCCCTTCGCGAGCTGGCGTTCATGCAGCTGGCCCGGACGCACTACGGCATGCAGCAGAACCGCTTCGCGCTGTTCTACCTGGGCAAGGTGGAGCGCGGGAACACGCAGTGGCTGGAGTCGCTCTTCGAGGCGAGCTGGGCCAACTACCGCGTGGGCCAGTTCGAGCAGGCGCTGGGCAACCTCATCACGCTCTCGTCGCCCTTCTTCCGCGAGGAGTACTTCCCGGAGGCGCTCATCCTCAAGGCGGTCATCTATTACGAGAACTGCCGCTACCGCGAATCCAACATCATCCTCCAGGACTTCGAGCGCACGTACCTGCCGGTGCATGACCAGCTCGAGTCGCTGGTGAAGAAGAACATGGAGGCCGGCGAGTACTACACGGTGCTCGCGGAGGTGCAGAAGAAGAACAAGGACGGCCTGGAGAAGAACGAGACGGACATCATCCTGGAGCGCATCCTGCGCCTGGCCCTCACGGACCAGGACCTGCGCAAGACGAACGACTCCATCCTCGAGCTGGAAGGGGAGATGGATGCGTTCGCCAGCCGCGGTGACACCTTCAAGTACTCGGAGCTCTCCAAGAGCCTCTTGGAGGAGCTGAAGGTCCACCGCACCGAGCTCATCTCCAAGGCGGGCATCATGGCCAAGGGCAAGCTGGAGACGGAGCTCGTCGCGCTCAAGCAGCTCTTGGCCAACGGCCTGCGCATCAAGTTCGAGACGACCACGAAGGAGAAGGAGTTCCTCGAGGACCAGCTCAAGGCGGGCGGGCGCACGTCCATCGTCAAGAAGTACAAGTTCTCGGTGGCGGTGCCGGATGACGAGCTCTACTGGCCGTACGAGGGTGAGTACTGGCGTGACGAGTTGGGCACGTACCAGTACACCTTGACGAAGGGCTGCATCGACCGCGACACGGCGAACCGGAACGTGCAGTCCGCCGAGGCGATGTAGTCGGGAGCGTCAAATCGTCGCGGGGCGCGGAGTTGCCGCGCCTTTCAAACCGCCGGGGCGCTATCTTCCGCGCTCCGGCGGTTTTTCATTTCCAGCAAGGGAGCTACGGGTGAGCCGGACGGCGTCACTGCGCGTCGTCTTCGGAATCGTGTCCCTGGACCTCATCGGGTTCGGCATCCTGATTCCGCAGCTGGGCGTGTACGGAGTGAAGTTCGGTGCCTCGCCCTTCACGGTGGGGCTGCTCATCTCCGTCTATTCGCTGATGCAGCTGGTGGCGGCGCCGGTGCTCGGTCGGCTGAGTGACAGATACGGCCGCAGGCCGGTGCTGTTGCTCAGTCAGGTGGGCTCGCTTCTGGGCTACCTGCTCTTCGCCCTGGCGGACTCGCTGCCGCTGCTCTTCCTGGCGCGCGTCATCGACGGCATCTCCGGCGGCAACATCGCCACCGCGCAGGCCGTCGTCGCGGACATCACCCGGCCGGAGGAGCGCGCGCGGGGAATGGGCGTCATCGGCGCGGCCTTCGGACTGGGCTTCGTGTTGGGGCCCGCGCTGGGCGGCTTCCTGGGCGCGTGGGGCGGCAACCTGGCCATCGGCCTGTTCGCCGCGGGGCTGGTGGCCGTCAACCTGGCCTGCACCTGGTTCTTCCTCCCGGAGTCGCGGGTGGAGGGAGGGCCGGAGGGGCATGTGCGCACGCTGAAGGGCGCGGTCCAGGCGCTGCGGCTGCCCGTCGTCGCGCGCTGCCTGGTGCTGATGCTGCTGTTCACCACCGCGTTCTCACAGATGGAGGGGACGTTCTCCGTCTACCTGCTGACGCGCTTCCTCTCCCTGGGCCCGGTGACGCTGGAAGGGGGGCTGTTCCTGCACCCGGTGGTAACGGACGCGGTGGTGCTGCGCGAGGCGAGCCTTCGCGCGGGCTGGCTCTTCGCCGTGGTGGGCGTGCTGAGCGCGCTGGTGCAGGGTGGGGTGGTGCGCCGGCTGGTGGG
>NZ_JABXEM010000498.1:0-2743 GCF_013372595.1 Myxococcus sp. AM011 | reverse complement strand
GGGACTCGAGGCGCCTCTTTCGTGCCCGGTAGCCCGCGCCTGGCTTTCAGGGCACCCGCAGCACCACCTTGCCCACCGTCGCGCGTGACTCGAGCTGCTGGTGCGCCCGCACCGCCTCTCCCAGCCCGAACGTCCCCCTCGAACTGCTGGGGCGGCTGCCGGGATCTCCTGGGTGGATCCGCTCCCCGCCGGGCAGCCTCGCGCGGCGCTCTGCGTCGCTGGATCAGGCACGCGGCGATGGACCCTGTGGGGCGCCACCTCCAGGCTCGGAGCAGGGGATGTCCGACATGTGACGCGCCGCCTCCTTCCTGCTCCTGCTTCCAGGGGCCTCAGAGGCGCTCAAGTTGCCGGATTCCTTGGGGTTTCAGGGGTGTACGCATGTTTGACTCGCTACAAAGGCTGAGACTAGAGTCCAGTCCTCCGCCCGGTCTGCGCTCCGCCTGCCGCGGTGCTCCCCCCGGCCCCGGACGCTCCACGAGATGAAGAAGCCGACCCTTTTTGGGAAGTACCTGCTCCTCGAGCGCATCAACGTCGGCGGAATGGCCGAGGTGTTCATCGCGAAGGCCTTCGGCGTCGAGGGCTTCGAGCGAATCCTCGCCATCAAGAAGATCCTCCCCACGATGGCGGAGGACGAAGAGTTCATCACGATGTTCATCGATGAGGCGCGGATCAGCGTTCAGCTGAACCACGCCAACGTCGTGCACATCCACGAACTCGGGAAGCACGACGACGCGTACTTCATCGCCATGGAGTACGTCGCGGGGCGCGACGTGCGGACCATCCTGGAGCGCTACCGGCGGCGCAAGGAGATCATGCCCACCGCGCAGGCGGTGTTCATCGCCTCCAAGCTCTGTGACGGCCTGGATTACGCCCACCGGAAGAAGGACGCGCGCGGGCAGGACCTGCACATCATCCACCGCGACGTGTCGCCGCAGAACGTCCTCATCTCCTACGAGGGTGAGGTCAAGGTCATCGACTTCGGTATCGCCAAGGCGGCCAACCGCTCGCAGAAGACGCAGGCCGGCATCCTCAAGGGCAAGTTTGGCTACATGAGCCCGGAGCAGGTCCGGGGCATGCCCATCGACCGGCGCAGCGACATCTTCGCCGTGGGCGTGCTGCTCTACGAGATGCTCACCGGCGAGAAGCTCTTCGTCGGCGAGTCGGACTTCTCCACGCTGGAGAAGGTGCGCAACGCGGACGTCCCGCTGCCCCGCGAGTTCAATCCGAACATCCCCGCGGGGCTGGAGAAGGTCGTCCTCAAGGCGCTCGCCCGTGAGACCGAGGACCGCTACCAGTGGGGCTCGGACCTGGCCGAGGACCTGATGCGCTTCCTGCTGGCCGGGGATGCCATCTACTCGTCGAAGCACTTGTCCTCCTACATGAAGGAGGCCTTCGCCGAGGACATGCTCCGCGAGGCGGAGAAGATGGAGCGCTACGCGGGAATCGAGCGCCCGGATCAAATCGAGACCTCCGGCGTCACCGCGCCGCCCTCCGCGCAGGCGCGTCAGGGCCCAAAGCGCGCGCCTCCCTCGGTGGTCGTCGCGGGTTCTCCCGCCGGCCGCGCGCCCACCGCTCCGGCCCATCCCGCCCCGAACTACATTCCTCCTCCCACGGACGAGGAATTGGAGGCGATGGACGGCGGTGGCGCCGACAAGACGCAGATCGTCGACTCGACCCAGACCTTCATGTCCCCGGAGACGCGCGTCGCCGAGAGCAGCGTGCTCGTGGACGACAGCATCACGGGTCGCTCGGAGATTCCGACCCTGCAGGGCAGTGGCACCAATGCGGCGTACCCGTCGCGAGAGCCCGAGCCCTCGATGCGCAAGGGCAAGAGTGGCCCCAAGTCCCAGGTCGTCATCGCCAGCGAGGACGGCGAGGCCTACGCGGGCGCGACGATGATCGGCCCCGCGCCGACCGCGCCCCCCACGCGCTCGAAGCCCTCGGCGGAGCCGCCCGAGGAGACCACCGGAAACATCACCGTCTCCGCCAACAACGGGCGCGGCAATCGTGCTTCGCAGCGTGCGCCGTCTCCGCAGCACCAGGAGTCCGGGGCCTATGACGCGCCTGACGATGGTGCCTACGCGACGGACGGCTATGGCTCGCAGGAAGGAGCCTATCCCGACGACTCGCAGGACCACGACGAGGTCACCGGGACGAAGACTCCCGCTCCCGCGCCGAAGAAGGGCGCCAAGGCCACCGCGAAGCCCGTTCCCGTCAAGGCCAAGTCCAAGTCACGGCCCGCCGCGAAGGGCTCGCCCCTGCAGTCGCTGGCGAACCTTCCCAAGCCGGTGCTCTTCGGCTCCGCGGCTGGCATCGCCGTGGTGGTGCTGCTCCTGTTGGTCGTGTTGTTCAGCGGCCCTTCCGGCGAGCAGGTCTCCTTCTCCGTGCCGCAGCCTGGCGCCGTCGTCGAAGTGAACGGGCAGCGGGTCGAGCCCAACATGATGCTGGCTCTGCCGCCGGGCGACTACGAGGTCGTGGCCAGTGCGCCCGGGCACAAACCCGAAAAGAAGTTCGTGACGGTCGTCGAAGGCCCGCCCCTCGCCGTGTCCTTCAACCTGGTTCCCGAGGTGGCGGCTGCCGCCCCGCCAGAGGAGCCACCCGCGAGGCCCTCGGAGCCCGTGGCCAACGCGGGTTCGGGCACCACCGTGGACCCCGGACAGGCGGTCGTGCCTCCTCCCGCCCAGAACCCGGATCCTCAGCCCGTCGCGGCCAACGACCCGCCTCCTCCGGAGAACCCTCCCAC
>NZ_JABXEM010000497.1:0-2921 GCF_013372595.1 Myxococcus sp. AM011 | reverse complement strand
GCGTCCCCCGGCCCCGCCCGCGGCATCCGAGGCCTCCGGCGGCGTACCGCTCCATGCGCTCCTGGAGGGACTGCCGGACGCCTTCTTCACGCTCGACGCGGCCTGGCGCTTCACCTACGTCAGCCCGCGCATGGTGGAGCTCTTGGACGGCGCCGCCGGGCCCGGTGACGACGTGCGCCGCGCGTGCCCCGGCCTGCTGGAGCTGCGCCACCACCTGCTCTTCGAAAAGCCCGCCACCCAGCAGGCCGCCGCGCGCTTCGAGCACGAGTGGCCGGACCGCGAGCTGTGCTTCGACGTGCGCGCGCGCGCGGTGCCCGGGGGCCTCCTGGTGCACTGCCGCGACATCACCGGAGAGCACCGGGTGCGCGAGGAGCTGCGGCGCGCCAGCGAGGTGTTCCGCGCCATCCACGAGGGCACGACGGACGCCGTCTACACGAAGGATTTGGAGGGCCGCTACCAGCTCATCAACAACGCGGGCGCGCGGGCGGTGGGCTACGAAGTCGCGCAGATGGTGGGCCGCACGGACCTGGAGCTGTTCGCGCCCGAGGTCGCCCGCGTCAACGCCGCCAACGACAGGGAGGTGCTCGCCTTCGGCCGCACCGTCACCTACGAGGACGGCCAGCCGGGCGTCGAGGGCCCTCGCGTGTGGCTGTCCACCAAGGGCGTGCTGCGGGACGCGGACGGCAAGGTGGTGGGCCTGTTCGGCATCAGCCGCGACATCACCCAGCGCAAGTGGGCGGAAGAGGAAGCGCGCCGGCACTCCGAGTTCCAGGAGCAGCTGATGGGCATCGTCAGCCACGACATCCGCAGCCCGCTGGGCGCCATCATGAACTGGTCTCGCGTCATGGCGGAGTCCGGCACGGCCGAGGACGCCCGGCGCACCAGCCAGCGCATCGCCACCGCGGCGGTGCGAATCGAGCGGCTCACCCGCCTGCTCCTGGACTTCACGCGCACCCGGCTGATGGGCGGCGTGGCGATTGAACCCCGGCCGGTGGACCTCAAGGACCTGGTGGAGCGCGTGGCCCACGAGTTCCGCGTGGCCTACCCCGAGCGCGTCATCGAGGTGGAGCACAAGGGCAATACCCAGGGCATGTGGGACCCGGACCGGCTGGGCCAGGTGGCCTCGAATCTCCTGGAGAACGCGCTGAAGTTCGGCCCCGCGGACACCCCCGTGAAGCTGGTGGCGCGCGTGGCGAGGGCCAACAAGCTGGTGCTGGAGGTCCAGAACGGCGGGCGCCCCATCCCCGCGCACCTGCTGCCCCACCTCTTCGAGCCCTTCCGGAGCGGCCCGCAGACGACGCGCACGCTGAAGATGAGCTACGGCCTGGGCCTCTACATCGTCCGGGAAATCGTCCAGGCGCACGGCGGAGCCATTGAAGTCAGCTCCACCGAGGAGGAGGGCACCACGTTCATGGTGACGCTGCCCCGCCGCTCGCTGCCGGCGCGGCCTCCCGGTCAAATCCCGCCGCGCGTGCCCCGCTCCGAGCCCAAGTAGCGATTCAGGAGCGCCGCCAGCTCCGAGCCCGCGAAGGGCTTGGTGAGGTAGTCGGTGCAGCCGCTCTCGAAGCCCGCCTGCACGCAGTCCGGCTCCATCCGCGTGCTGCACAGGATGATGGGCGTGTGGCGCGTGGGCTCGCGCTCGCGCAGCGCCCGGCACGTCTCCAGGCCATCCAGGTTCGGCATCAGGATGTCGAGCACGACGAGGTCCGGCGCCTCGTCCCGCACGCGCTCCAGCGCCTCCAGCCCGTCGCGGGCGATGAGCGTCTCGAAGCCGCGCTCCACCATCATCATCCGGTGCAGCATCAGCACCGTGTGCGAGTCATCGACGAGGAGGACCTTCTTGCGTCGCATGACGAAGCACCTCCTGGAGCCACGCCTTCAAGGCGAGGCCGTGGCCTGACAGAGCTGGCGCAGATGCATCAACCGCGGCGGGCCCATGCCCAGGAACCGCACACCCATGCCGTGGGGAAAACACAGCCCTTCGCGCGCCGCATAGGGATTGGCCCACGCCACCACGCCGTGGGACTCCAGCCGCTCGCCCGTGGTGGGCAGGTGGATGCGCAACGTCACCGACGAGCCGGGCCGCGCGGGCACCAGCGTGCGAACGAAGAGGCCCCCGGGGCTCAGCGCGAAGGACACGCCCGACGTCCACGCCAGCCCCTGCGGGCCGCTCTCGCCGAACTCGACGGGGCAGCAGAAGGGCACCCGCTCCTCCACCCGCAGCGACGCGCCCTCCCGGCTCAGCATCGCGTGGATGCGCGGCAACAGCGTCGCCGCCGAGCGCCCGCTCTCCGCGGCCGTCACCGTCAGCGAGGGCACGCCCTCCAGCAACGAGCGGGCGACAGTGCCCGCGCGCGCCCACACGCCACCCCATGCCCCGTCCCCCACGACGACGAGCAGGTGGGGCGCGGCGCCGTGCTCCTCCACTCGCGCGGCCGCGCCCTCCACCGTGGCGCTGTACAGCAGGTGGTGGCCGGAGACTTCCAGCAGCGAGCCCAGCCCCGCCCACGTGCGCGCGCCGCCCGCGCCCGCCAGCAACACCACGCGCGGGCTGTAGCGCTCGCTCGCGGCGGGGAGCACCCGCGCGCCCAGCAGCGCGGACAGTCGAGCCCGCACCGCGGATTCAGCCACCGGCGCCAGGAGACAGTCTTCGATTCCCTCGGCGTCCGCGGCCTCCAGCACCTCTGCGGGCGTCTCCGGCTCCGCCACCAGGATGACGGGCGCGCCGGACGCGCCCACGCGGGCCTTGAGGCCACTGAGCCCTCCGGGGCCTCGCTCCTGGACCTGGCGCCAGTGCACCAACACCAGCCGGGGCCTCGCGCGCGACAGCTCCAGGCTCACCGCGCCGGGCAGCGACGCCTGCACCGGCTCACAGCCCAGGGCCCGGGCCGCGCGTGACAGTGCCAGCCACGCCTCCCCCG
>NZ_JABXEM010000496.1:0-2928 GCF_013372595.1 Myxococcus sp. AM011 | reverse complement strand
GGTGGGGGCCGGTGCCTCCGTCGAGAGCGCGCACAGTGGTTCAGGCACCGCGATGTCGAGGGGAGGCAGTGCCTCCGTCGAGGAGACGCCCCGGCGTGGCTCGGGCACGGGGATGTGGCGGGTCAGCAGCGGCACTCCCGTGGAGACTCCTGCTCGGAGCCCGGTGGGAAGTCTCCTGGCGACGGGCGGCACGCCTGCTTCGTCACGGGCCCGCAATTGGCCCTCCGCGCCTCGCCCAGAAGGAAGCCCCGCCGCGAGCCCTTCTCGGACTGGCACCGCTGCTTCTGGAGCGGGGACCTCTCCGGCGACTTCATCCATCACGGCGCCTCGGGCACCGGGGCAGGGTGGGGCGCAGCAAGGGGGCACCACCGCGGCGCCCCGCCAGGTCGAGACGCGCATGGACGCGGTGCGCATCGATGTGGCCAGCCTGGACCTGTTGACCAGCGCGGTGACCAACCTGGCCCAGGTGGCTCGGCGGCGAGAGCGCGCCAACGCCCGGCGGCTGGCCCTGGCCCGGGAGCTCGGTCAACTGGCCCGCGAGGCGGAGGACCTGGGGCCCGCGGCAGTGGCCCTGGTCGCCCGTCTGGGAACCGCCAAGGAGCTGGCCGCCGACCTCCATCGCGAGTCCAAGCTCCTGTCCAACGAGGAGCTCCGAGATTTGGGCCTCGTCGTGGAGGAGGTGCAGGGCCTGCGGATGCTGCCCTTGTCCGTCCTCTTCGAGCCCTACCCGCGCATGGTCCGCGACTTGTCTCGCTCGCTCGGCAAGGAAGTGGAGCTGGTCGTCGACGGCGAGGACACCCGCGCGGACCGGGCCGTGGTGGAAGCGCTGCGCGAGCCGCTGATGCACCTGGTGCGCAACGCCCTGGACCACGGCCTGGAGACGCGGGTGGACCGGGTGACGTCGGGCAAGCACCCTCGGGGCTGCCTCACGCTGCGCGCCGCCCGGGAAGGCAGCCGCATCATCCTCCGCGTCGAGGACGACGGCCTGGGCCTGGACCCCGCCGAGCTGCGCCGGGTCGCCGTGCGCCGGGGCACCCTGGACGAGAGCGCCGCCAACGCCCTCTCGGACGCCGCGGCCCGCGAGCTCATCTTCCTGTCCGGCTTCACCTCGCGCGAGGTCGCCACCGACTTGTCGGGGCGGGGCGTGGGGCTCGACGCCGTCCGTGCCTCCATCCAGGGCCTGGGCGGCGACGTGGGCGTGGAGTCCGCGCCCGGCTGGGGCACCATCTTCGAGCTGCGCGTCCCCGTCTCCCTCACCGTGGCGCCGCTGCTCTTCGTCCAGGTGGGCCAGGAGACGCTCGCGCTGAGCGCCACCCACGTCTCGCGGGCCCTCAAGGTGGAGCCTATCCACCTGTGCGAGGTGGCCGGCCGTCCCTCGCTGCTCGTGGAGGGGCGGGTGCTGCCGCTGGCCTCCCTGGGCGCGCTCCTGGGCCTGGCTCAGGAGCGGGAGGTGCGCGAGGGGGAGCTCGTCCTGGTGGTGCGCAGCCAGAGCGGCGCCGCCGCCGTCGTGGTGGACCGCGTCCTGGAGGAGCGGGTCCAGGCCATCCTCCCCCTTCGCGGGGTGATGGCCCGCTTCGGCCACCTCGCCGGAGCCACGTCCCTGGCCGACGGCCGGCTGGCGATGGTCCTCTCCGCCGCCTGGCTCACCGCCAGCGCCCACGGGACGTCCCCGCTGAAGCTGCCCCGCTCGACCTCCCCCGGAGCCGAGTCCCGCCGCCGCCGCATCCTCGTGGTGGACGACTCGCCGTTGACGCGGGAGCTCATCTCCAACCTCCTGGAGGCCGTGGGGTACGACACCGTCATGGCCGCCGACGGGGCGGACGCGCTGGATGCCCTGGAAGGGGCGCCGGTAGACCTGGTCGTGACGGACCTGGAGATGCCCGGAATGGACGGCCTGGAGCTGACCCGGCGCCTGAAGGGGCATCCCACCATGGCCCGGATGCCCGTCGTCATCCTCACCACCCGTGGTGGCGAGGAGGACCGGCGGCGTGGGCTGGCGGCCGGGGCGGACGGCTACATCACCAAGGGAGATCTGGTGCGCCAGGACCTGGTGGATGTGGTGGGCCGGCTCCTGTCCTGAAGGGCCCCCGCTCAACCTCCTGAGGACACGGCGGAGCATTGGCTATACTCGTGGCCTCGCGTACGGGGTATGGACAGGGCATGGGCAAGAAAGTGTCGGTGCTGGTGGTCGATGACTCACTCATCTGCCGACAGCTCATCTGCGAGGCGCTGAGCAAGGACCCCGACATCGAGGTCGTGGGTTCCTGCGCGGACGGCAAGCAGGCCGTGGAGATGACCAAGGAGCTGCGCCCCCACGTCATCACCATGGACGTGGACATGCCCGTCATGGACGGGTTGACGGCCACCGAGCACATCATGGCCGAGTGCCCCACGCCCATCCTGGTGCTGACGGCGGACCCGCGCTCGCAGGCCCCGGAGCTGACGTACCGCGCGCTGGAGCTGGGCGCGCTCGCGCTTCAAATCAAGCCCGCCATCGACGCCGGCCCCGAGGCGTGGAACCTGGTGCGGGAAATCAAGCTGCTCTCCTCGGTGCGCGTCATCCGGCACCTGCGCCGGGCCCAGAAGGGCACCATCACCCCTCCCCGGGTGACGACGTCGGTGCTGCCCGCGGTGTCCATGGGCGTGGTGGTGGTGGCCGCCAGCACGGGCGGGCCGCAGGTGTTGAACCGGATGCTCTCCGAACTGCCGGCCGACTTCCCGGCGCCCATCGTCATCGTCCAGCACATCAACGCGGCCTTCGCGGAGTCGCTGGCGGGGTGGCTGGGCAACACGAGCCGGCTGAAGGTGCGGCTTGCGCAGGACGGCGAGCCGTTGATGCCGGGGCACGTGCTCATCGCCCCGCCGGGGATGCACACGGTGATTCCCTTCCGCGGGCGGGTGGCGCTCAAGGCGGGGGTGGAGCGGGAC
>NZ_JABXEM010000495.1:0-2947 GCF_013372595.1 Myxococcus sp. AM011 | reverse complement strand
CGGCAACCCCACGCCCCGCCTGTTCCGCCTGCCGGAGCACCAGGCCGTCATCAACCGCATGGGCTTCAACAACCACGGCGCCGCCGTGGCCGCGGCCCACCTGCGTCAGCGCGCCTGGCACCCCGGGCCGCTGGGCATCAACGTGGGCAAGAACAAGGACACGCCGCTGGAGCAGGCGGTGGAGGACTACGTGGCGTGCGTGGACGCGCTCGCGCCCCTGGGTGACTACGTGGTGGTCAACGCCTCGTCACCCAACACGCCGGGCCTGCGCAAGCTCCAGGAGCCCGAGCAGCTCTCCGCGCTCCTGGGCGCCGTGCAGGAGCGTCTGGCCGCCGTGGCCCCGGGCAAGCCCCTGTTCCTCAAGATTGCCCCGGACCTGACGCCCGAGGCCGTGGACGAGGTCGTGGACGTGGCGCGCACCCGGAAGCTCGCGGGCCTCGTCGCCACCAACACCACGGTGGCGCGGCCCTTCGAGCACCCGCTCGCGAAGGAGGCCGGCGGCCTGTCCGGCGCGCCCGTGCGAGAGGCCGCCAACGCCGTCATCCGACGCGCGTACCTGCGCTCGGGCGGAGCGCTGCCGATCATCGGCGTGGGAGGCGTCTTCAGCGCCCAGGACGTCTACGAGAAGCTGCGCGCGGGAGCGTCCGTGGTGCAGGTCTACACGGGCTTCATCTACGAGGGGCCCGGCATGGTGCGCCGCATCCTCCCCGCCCTGGCCGCCCTGCTGGAGAGAGACGGCTTCACGAGCGTCTCCCAGGCCATTGGCGCGGAGCACCGGAGCGCCAGGACGTCCGCTTCCTGAAGGCCGGGGCCGCCCTGTGAGCGGCTCGCCGGCCGGGGCCTCGCGTCTCGCGCCACCGGAAGGTGGGGACACAAAGCGGCACGACAAAAAGTGAGCGCTCGCCGGCGCCTTGGAGTTTCACCGGCGAGCGCCCCGGGCCGTCTGACTTGGAGACGGGCCTCGAAAGCTATTCCTGGAGGGTCAGCGAGCCACTGACGGTGCTCACTTCCACCTCGTGGGTGCCCGCGCCGTAGGTCTTCTTCCTCGACCCCAGGGCCACGCTGCTCCCGTTGAAACTCCCCCCTACAGAGCTGAATTCCACCCGCGCGTCCGCTCGCTCCGGCAGCTTCAGCCGGACGTTGCCCGACACCGTCGTGACTTCGGTGTCCTCGAGCTTCTTGGGAGCCAGTACCACCTCTCCCTCAACGGTACTCACCGACAAACGTCGCTCCGAGCCGTTCACTTCCACACGGCCGTTCACCGTGGCGTGCTGCTGAGGCCCCGTCACCCCCTTCACCACCACCGCCCCGTTCACCACTGAAACGTCCAGCTCCGACGCCCTCGGCACCTTCACCGTCAACCGCACCGAGCCGTGCTCCGCCCGACACGACTGCTGCTTCGCCTCGCAGGGCCCGCAGCACACCTTCACTTCCACCGCGTCACCGTCCTGGCTGACTTCCACGCTCATGGCTTTCCGGGAACTGTCGGGATTTTCCGGAACAGCCTCGATTACCACACTATTCCCGTCTACCGCATCTACGCGGACCGCGCCATTAACATTGGAAAGATGGACCTGGGGAGTTCCATCCGTGTCGAACTTCCAGGTCTGCGTCGTCGGGGCGGCGGAGGCCAGCACAGCCAGCAGGGGCAGCAACATGACGGGAGCTCCGAGGTAGGGTGCGAACACCCCACCTACGGACGGGCCGGCGCCCCATTGCCGGCGAACGACGCGAAGTATCCACGCCGGTCTGACATGGCCCTCAGGGGCCGTGAACCACGCGTTGATACAGCGCGTCATGGAGGCGGATCAACCGCTCCAGGGACAGCTCGCGGGCGACGAAGTCCCGGGCCGCGCGGCCCATGCGCCTGGCCTTCTCGGGGCTCGAGAGGAGCTGGTTGATGGCCTGGGCGAGCTGGGCCGGGCGCTCGGAGGGGACGACGAGGCCGCGCTCGCCATCGCGAACGAGGTCTGTGTTCCCCCCCACCCGGGTCACCACCATGGGGAGGCCGGCCGCCATGCCCTCCATGACGGCGTTGGACATGCCCTCCGCGCTGGAGCACAGCACGCCCAGGGTGGCGCGCGCGTAGATGGCGGCCACGTCCGTGCGGTGCCGCAGGAAGTGCACGGTGTCCGACACACCCAGCTCCGCGGCCAGCTTCTCCAGGCCCTTGCGGCGGGGCCCGTCGCCCACGAGGAAGGCCTGCACCGGCGTGCCCCCGTGGTGGAGCATGGCCAGCGCCAGCAGCAGGTCCTCCTGCCGCTTCACCGGGTGGTTCATGTTGGCGACATGGACGATGACGGGTGAATCGCCGGTGTCGGGCAGCGGGGCCTTGAGGCCCTCGCGCATGCGCATGTCGAAGCGGGCCAGGTCCAGGCCGTTGTGGATGACGGAGATGCGCGAGGCGGGCAGCCCCTCCTCCTCCACCAGCATCCGGCGGATGGCCTCCGCGTTGGCGACGACGTGGTCCGCCATGGCCGTCAGCCGCGAGTGCACCGCGCGCCGCGCCTTGCCCTGCCAGTGGGACAAGTCCAGCCGACCGACGATGACCTTGGTCCCCGCGAGCTTGGCGGCGGGCACGGCGATGAGCGTGGAGTAGAAGTCGTGCACGTGGACCAGGTCCACGCGGTTGGACTTCAGCCAGCGGGCCATGCGCATCACCTGGTACGCGGTGTTGGCCTGCGCGACGGAGCCCTTGAGGGGAAACGTCTCCGCCGCGTAGCCCAGCTTCCACACCGCGCCCATCAACGGCCCGGCGTCCTCCAGCACGGAGACCTGGAGCTGGTAGCTGGGGGGCAGTCCCCGCAGCAACTCCAGCACCTGCACCTCCGTGCCACCGATGTGGAAAGACCGGGTGAACTGCACCAGGCGCATGGGCCTGGCCCCCATATTCACGTCTTCACGCCGCATGTCCCGACCCCTCCCACGCCCCCACGGGCCCGACGGG
>NZ_JABXEM010000494.1:0-2952 GCF_013372595.1 Myxococcus sp. AM011 | reverse complement strand
CTCCCGAAGAAGTCCACGCCCTACTCCGACGTCCTCCGTGAGCTGAAGCTCCAGCCCCCCGAGCGATTGCTCCTCGTCCTCGCGTACCTGCCCCACGTCCAGCCCTCGGCCCTGGACCCCCTCTTCATCCGCAACCAGGCCCTGGACCGCCGCTTCACCGAGTTCGGCGGACTGGCGGGGAGCTCCCACGGCGGCTTCCTCCCCACCGGCGAGACGGCGCTGTTCCTCCTCGCCGGAGAGGACCTCTCCCAGCGGCTCTCCCACCACCGCCTCTTCCATCCCGAGCACCCGCTCCTCGCGCGCCGCGTGCTGCGCCTGGAGCGCCGTCACCCGGACGAGCCGCCCCTGTCCGCCGCCCTCCAGCTCACGCCGGAGTACCTGGAGCGCCTCACCACCGGAGGCACCTACCAGCCGCCCTTCGGCCCGGAGTTCCCCGCCCAGCGCATCACCACGCTCCAGGACTGGGATGACCTGGTGCTCGACGGCCCGCTGCGCGATGACCTGGAGGACATCATCACCTGGGCGCGCCACCAGGAGACGCTGATGGACACGTGGGGCCTGCGCAAGCAACTCAAGCCCGGCTACCGCAGCCTCTTCCACGGCCCTCCCGGCACCGGCAAGACGCTCACCGCCTCGCTGCTCGGCAAGGCCACGAACATGCCCGTCTTCCGCGTGGACCTCTCCAAGGTGGTGTCCAAGTACATCGGCGAGACGGAGAAGAACCTCGCCAGCCTCTTCGACCACGCCCAGCTCCAGCGCTGGATTCTCTTCTTCGACGAGGCCGACTCCCTCTTCGGCAAGCGCACCGAGTCGCGCAACGCCAATGACCACGCCGCCAACCAGCAGATCTCCTACCTGCTCCAGCGCATCGAGGACTTCCCGGGCATCGCCCTGCTCGCCAGCAACCAGCGCGCCCACTTCGATGAGGCCTTCGCGCGCCGCTTCCAGTCGATGATCCACTTCCCCATGCCCGGCCCCGCGCAGCGCCTGCGGCTCTGGGAGGCGTGCTTCCGCGACAAGCCCTTCACCCTCGCGGCCGACGTGAACCTGCCCCGCCTGGCGCGCGAGCACGAGCTGTCCGGTGGCGCCATCATCAACGTGCTCCGCCACGCCTGCCTCAAGGCCATCGTCCGCGAGCCCCAGGAGATTCGCGCCCAGGACCTCCTCCACGGCATCAGCCGCGAGCTCCACAAGGAAGGCCGCTACTCCCTCCCTGGACGTTGAAACATGCTTAACAAGTCATCCAGGACTAACCTTGATTGACGAATCAATCGAGCGGTACGGTGTGCGCCCCCTCTAGCCAGCAGTCCCGAGGTGCTCCATGGCGCAGCGTCTTGCCCCCCGGTTGCTCCGACTGCCGTCCCTCCTCCTGGCGTTGCTGCTCCCCTTCGCCGGGAACGCCGCCGTTCCACATCCCACCCCTGTCGTGAGCGCCGTGCTCGCGGCGGTGCCGACCACGGCCTTCCAGTTCGTCGACATCGCGGTCGGCAACGGCGTGGTGCTGAAGGCGAACTTCATCGCGCCGACGACGCCCGGTCCCCACCCCGCCGTCGTCTTCATCGCGAGTTGGGGACTCAATGACCTGGAGTACCTGGCCCAGGCCAAGGCGCTGGCGCAGAAGGGCTACGTGGTCCTGTCGTACACGCCCCGGGGCTTCTGGGCGTCGGGCGGTGGCATCGACACCGGCGGGCCCGCGGACATCGCCGACACCTCGCGCGTCATCGACTGGCTGGTGGCGAACACGCCCACGAACAGCGCGCGCATCGGCCTGGCGGGCGTGTCGTACGGCGCCGGCATCGCCCTCATCGCCTCGGGGTTCGATTCGCGCGTGAAGGCCGTGGCCGCGCTCTCCGGATGGACGGACCTGGTGGCGTCGCTGTACGGCGGTGACACCCGCAGGCCGCAGGCGGTGGCCCTGTTGGATATCGCCTCGCGCCTGCTGGGCCGGCCCAGCCCCGAGCTGCGCACCAGCATCGACAACTACTTCGCCAACCGCGAAATCGAGGCCATCAAGAGCTGGGGCCGCATCCGCTCGGCCTCCACCTACGTGAGCCGCATCAACACGAACGCGCCCGCCATCCTCATCGCCAACGCGTACGGCGACAGCCTCTTCCCCCCCAACCAGCTCGTCGACTTCTTCGGTCAGCTCACCGGCCCCAAGCGCCTGGAGCTCGCCCCGGGAGACCACGCCGTCGTCGAGGCCACGGGCCTGCTCGGCCTGGACAACCACGTCTGGACCAGTGTGCACCGCTGGATGGACCAGTACGTGGCTGGCATCAACACGGGCATCGGCAACGAGGCCCCCGTCGTCCTGCGCACCTACGACGGCGACGTGGAGGGTTATGCCAACTGGGCCGACGTGTCCTCGGGCACGCAGCGCCACGCGCTGGGCGCCATCCGCCTGCTCGACGGCACCGGGACACTGGGAGGCTCCTCCTCCACCTCCTCGCGCACCGTCTTCAGCGGCTTCGACACCACCGCCGACGCGGGCGTCGCGCTGCTCACCAACGGGCTCCAGGCGCTCACGGGCATTCCCCCCATCGTGTGGCTGCCGGGCGTCAACCGCCTGAACGCGGGCGTGTGGACCTCCTCCCTCTCCACGCGCGCCATCTCCATCCGTGGCGTGGCCACGCTGAGGCTGCGCATCACCCCGACGACGGCGTCGGGCACCGTGGTCGCCTACCTGTATGACCTGGCCGGCGACTTCGGCGGCCTCATCACCCACGTGCCCCTGAGCTGGCAGGGCGCCACGCCTGGCGCGCCCGTGGACCTGAACCTGGTGTTCCCCGCCACCGCGTACGACGTCCCGGCCTGGCACCAGCTCGCGCTCGTCGTCGACACCGAGGATCCGCTCTACTTCGACGCCAACACCACCGGCGCGCCGCTCGCGCTCGGCGGACCGTCCTGGCTCGACCTGCCGCTGCGCTAGCCACGCGCCCCTCCCTCCCGGGC
>NZ_JABXEM010000493.1:0-2958 GCF_013372595.1 Myxococcus sp. AM011 | reverse complement strand
GGAGTGGGAGATGCCGGAGACGCCGAGCGGGGGGCTTCGGCGTCTCCGGCATCTCCCACTCCAATGGCGTCCCCGCTGTCACGGGAAGAGGGCCGGAGCCATCCTCCTCGTAAAACGGCTCGGCCTCGACGATGTCCAGCGGCTCTCCCCGCGCCCGGGCCAGCGCGGCGTCCAGGTCGTCCGACGCGACGACGAAGACCCGCACCTGCTTGCGGAGCTGGAAGCGCAGCTCGTCCACCAACGTCAAATCCCCTGGGTCTTCCACCGCGACATGGATGCGCTCGCTGCGCCCCTCCACTTCCGAGCGGAAGAGGAGGACGCGGTGCTCCGCCTGGAAGTCCAGGGACACCAGCGAGACCACCGCGTGGGGAATCTCCTCGGGCAGCTCCATGAAGGGCAGCCCGTGCTGCACCGCCAGCGCCCTGGCCACGTGCAGCGGCGCGCACAGGCCCTGGGCCACCAGCGTCTCGCCCAGCCGCAGGTTCCCCGGCGCGCCTCGACGCCCGAGCGCCACCCGCACCTGCTCCTCCGTCACCACTCCCGCCTCGACGAGCAGCTCACCAATCTTCTTGCGCATGAGGGCGGGCTACCGCTTGACCTTCGCGAGGTACTCGTCGCGGGAGAACACACCCTTTTCGATGAGCAGTTCCACCATGGCCTTGAGCGCGGCGACTTCCTTGCGCTGCACCTCTTCCACGCTGCGCAAGAGGTCAGCGGGGCTGCCGGTGCCCGCGGTGCTGCGCGGGGCCTCTTGAACCGGCGGCGGCGGACGCGCCACCGGGGGCGGGGGCCTGGGCGCGGAGACGACCGCCGCGGCGGCCGGATCCAGGTCCTTGAGGTTCTTCACCACCGTGCGGCCCTGGGCGTCCACCACCTTGAAGTTGGTGTCCGCGTCCTCCAACTCCACATTCTCCTCGTACATCCGGGCGAAGGCCCGGGCGATGGAGGTGCGCCCCGCCACGTTGGGGATGATGCGGCACTTCGTCACGGCGCGAAGCTCGTCGAGCATCCGCATGTTGAGCGGATCCGACATCGCCACGACCAGCGTCTTGCCCTCGTCCCGCAGCTGCAGCGGCAGCACGGAGAAGTCACGCGCGGTCTGCGGAGGAATCTTGGCCTTCACATGCGGAGGAACCACCTGGACCGCGTCCAGGTTCACCGCCGGCATGCCGAGCTGCTTGGACAAGGCTCGCACCAGGATGTCCTCGGAGACGAGGCTCATCCGGACCAGGATTTCACCCAGCTTGCCGCCCCACTTCGCCTGTTCGGCGAGCGCGGCCTTGAGCTGGCTCTCCTGGAGCACATTCGCTTTGATCAGCAGTTCTCCGAGCTTGATCTGTGCCATGTCGTGGGCGCCACTCTACCCGACTCCAGCCGCCGCGCTTCTTCTTCCGTGCCTGCCCGGTCAGGAACCCGGCACCGGGGGCGCTGGCGACTCGGGCCCCCCGGCCGGCAGCTCCCGCCCCGCGTCATCCACCTCCACCACCTTGGCCCCCTCCGGAGGAGTCAACTCGTAGAGCGTGAGGTCCGGCCGGCCGTTGAGCTTGATCTGCTGGTAGCGAAGCTGGAGCTTCGTCCCCGCCTGCTTCGCGATGAGCTCCACCTTGCCCGGGAAGATGAGGCCGCCTCGCTCCAGGAAGTCGTCGAAGGCCAGGTCATACCCGGGGACGCCGCGCACATGGCTCTTCACCACGCGCAGATACTTGGGGTGAACCTGGAGCACCTGGCTGGCGGTGCCCCGGTGGAGGGTGAGCACGTAGACGCCCTCCTTCGTGTCCAGCTCCAGCGTCATGCGCTCCGGAGGGATGAGGGGCACCTGGCCCAGCATGATGGCCACCAGTTCCTCGCCCGGCAGGACGACGGGCAGGAAGCGCGACACGTTCTGCGGGCTCGCCGGGCCCTGGTAGTACGTGTGCGTCTCCGTCTGGTACAGGCCGAAGCGCGTCCCGTCCCCGACGAGGGAGGCGAGGGGCCTGTTGAAGAAATCGAACGTCTCCAGGTGCAGCAGGGCCGGGCGGGTGACGGAAAGGAACATCCCGATGGTGCCGCTCTGCTGGGGGGATTCGACACGCAGCTTCGCGTCCCCCTCCAGGGAGACGACGTTGTCCTGGTTCTGCCGGACACGCTGGTAGACGACCTCGGCGTCGGTGAGTTGCCCCTCCGGCCCGAACTCGATGCGCTTGGGGCAGGCCGAACAGAGCACTGCCAGGAAGATTGCGGCGGCTGCGCGGTTCATATCTCCTAGTCTGGGCCATGGCGCCCTGCCGGGTCACCCACCAATGAGCCTGAACGACATCCTGCATTACCTCCGCCTCGGCGGAGTCACCCTGGCCCTGCTGCTTCTGGCCTCCGTCGCCGCGCTCGTCGTGGCCGTCGAGCGCATCATCGCCCTCTGGGGGGTGAGCGAGCGCTCCCGCCTCCTGGGCGAGGCGGTCAGCAAGCACCTGCTCCGAGGCGACGTGCCGGCGGCCCGCACCGCCGCCGAGCGCTCCGACTCCGTCGCCGCCGACATCTTCCTCGCGGGGTTCGACCGCTGGGAGCGCAGCCGGGGCACGGGCGGCGCGGGCGTGGAGGCCGCCGTGGAGCGCGAGCGCGCCCAGGTGGCCCTCAAGCTGCGCCGCAACCTCTGGATTCTCGCCACCATCGGCTCGATTACGCCCTTCGTGGGCTTGTTCGGCACCGTGGCCGGCATCATGCGCTCGTTCAAGGACCTGGGCCTGGACGTGGAGGCCGGCGGCACCGGCGGCACCGGCGCGGTGATGACGGGCATCTCCGAGGCCCTGGTCGCCACGGCGGTCGGCATCCTCGTCGCCGTGCAGGCCATGGTCTTCTACAACTACTTCCAGGCCCGCCTCTCACGCGTGCTGGTGGAGCTGCGGCTGATGGGCGATGAGTTCGCGGAGATGCTCAAGGAGCGCGCCTCGGGGCTTCCTCCGGAGCCCGCCCCCCGCGTCGACC
>NZ_JABXEM010000492.1:0-3023 GCF_013372595.1 Myxococcus sp. AM011 | reverse complement strand
CCCAGTCCACCCCCCACCACCGCCACCGTCTTCGCGTCCATGTCCGTCCTCCGTCGACTCACACCCGGGAAAATCCCGAGCACTCGACGACTCCACGAAAATGGGGGGCGAAAGGTTACAGAGGGCCTGGCGAATACCTCCGGGCCCGGGGTTCACACGTCCGTGAGCGACAGCCCCGTCGCTCCAACACGCATCAGCGCATCTCGAAGGTCCTCGGAGATGATGAGGGCTCCGGGCCAGCCTTCCGGCCGAAAGACGCGGGCCTCTCCCACTTGCGAGGCATCGATTCGAAGACCGCGCACGGAGGCATACTGGCCCACCTTCTCGGGCACTCCGTCCTCGGGCAGCCAGCGCTGAATCCGCGAGGCCTTCTCATCGATGCAGCGGATGAGGCGGGTGGCCACCAGGATGAGATACGCATCCTCGTGCTTGTCGATGTCCACTGGGATGAGCTGAACGTCGATGAGCTGAACGTCGTCGGGTGCCAGCTCGGTGAAGACCGTCGCGACCTTGACGTGCACCACCGGGATTCGCACTCCCGCCTCGGTGAAGTCCAGGGGACGACCCGGCACTTCGATGGGCAGTCTCAGGCACCCTTCCACTGAAACGGGCGCACCCAACCGGAAGCGTTCGGGCTCCTTCACGGCACGGCCCCGAGCGTCGACGGGCATTCCCAGATGCCAACGCCTGGGAGCCTGGACATCATCATGCAGCTCGAAGAAGCGCCGGGACATGGAGGGAACCTACGGTTTTGCTCCGCGAGTGACGAGCAGGTTCAACTCCGTCCCCGGAGTGGCGACCTCCCGTGCGAGCCGCCGTCAAGTGGCTTTCAGGGCAGCTCGGCAGGACAGCACCGTTCGACAGGTCAGCGTCGCCGCGTCCAATTCCTCGAAAACCAGCTCGTGGTAACGCTGAGGGTGCGGCCCCTGATGCCCCTTGATGGGCACGATGTTCTCGGAGTCCTTCAGCTCCATCCCCGCCTTCTGGAAGATGTGCCGGAACCTTGGAGTCCAGGGTCCTCCGCGCACCGAAGAGATGTCGTTCTTGTTGGTGGCGAGATGATGTTGATGCGGAAGCGAGCCACCTCGCGGCGCACGCACGGCCATGGCCACCGCGGTAGGAGCCAGCACCACCGTGAGTCCCGTCGTGGTCGCCGCGACGGACTGAACCCCACCCAGTGCGGCATACGAGAAGCCAGCCTGCGACTCCACGGCGAGCGCCGCCTGCGCGGAGCCTGGCAACCCCGCTGACTTCGCAGCCAGTCCCGCCGTGCTTCCAATCGCCGCTGTCGCCAGCATGACGAAGACACGGGCGGCGTTCTCGCCCAGCACCTCGCCATACTCTCCAGCCGCTTCGCTGAGCTGCGCGAACGTCCTGGATGAATCCACCTTCCGCACCAACGACACCCAGCCATCGATGAGGCGGAGCACCGTATCCACGCCCAGATAGGCGATGGCGGCAGCGGTCATCACCGCCGCGAGCCCCTTGCTCACAGGCTCGGGGAGAGACCACAGGAGCATGTACATGGTGACGGAAGCCAGGACAGTGGCTTGAAGGACGTCGGGGGATACCAGGTCCGCCAAGGCCTCGGCCGTCTCGTCCCACACCGCATCCATGGCGATGGCCATGGCCAGCGTGTACTTGCCGTCACTCCCCAACAAGGGACCTTCATCCAAGTGGCGCAGGCAATCCCCTGCCTTCCGCCGGCGAGCACACCACTCACCGTAGGCGCGCGTGAGTTCCTCATCCGCATAGGTCTCCAGGAGCCGGGGTCCGTCCACCTCCTGCTGCTGCGGAACGAGGCGCTGCCCCTGAGACTCGTACAGGAACGTCCCACTTCGGGAGGGAACACCGAAGAGCGCTCGCGCCTCTCTCATGGGGTGCCGAAAGGGCCGCACATCTCCCGCCAGCTCCGCGACGGCTTGCCCGAAAGCATCAGCCCCCAGCTCCGCCGCCTTCAACTCCGCGCCTGGTTCCTCGCGGGGTGTCACGACGAAAGAGTCCGGGCCCGCCTCGAGGCGGACGACACGTCCCGATGAACACCCCGCCGCCACCAGCGCCAGGAACAGCGGGACCACGGCACGCAGTCTCATGAGGAGCCTCCTCGAACCACCTTGAGCGCCGTGCCTCATCCGCACCAGGACGCGGGGCGTCGTGCTGGGCGCCACACCGTGCGGGCACTCTGGATGCGCCAGACGCACCGCGCCGGTGTCATTTCGAAGAGAGCCTGCCCGCTCACGACTCCACCGTGAGTCGCACTCGTCCAAGCCCCCGGATATGGTGGGGAACTCAGTCAGGGCCGGCCGTTGGGGAGAAACATGCGCTACGCCACCATCACCATCGCCGTCATCGCGGGACTGCTGCTGAGTGGCTGCAGCCGCTGGTGGCTCTACCCCATGCTCCCCTCCACCCCGAACCCCAGGAGCCTCAACCAGCAGCCCGGCGGATGGGAGGAGGACCCCGTCCCGACCAGCGAGCCCGTGTACGGACCGGACCGCGCCTCGGACGCGCCAGACGCGGAAAAAGAAGAGTCCAAGCCCGCCAACGAAGCGCCCTGAAACGTCCCGGCGGCTCACACGGCGCGCGAAGCTCGCGCCCCCTCGGCACGTACCCCATGCCGCGGCTCGACGCCCCGCCGCTCCGCGCTCCGTCGTTCTTCCCGCTGGACCCCGCCCACGACGTCGAGCCCATGCCCGCTCCACCCCAGGACGCGGCGCGTTGTGCCGAGCGACGTGCCGTGCGGGCAGTCTGGATGCGCTGATTCCACCGCTCAGGTGTCATCCCCTGGCGAGCCCTCCCTGACGCGACTTCATCAAGAGTCGCCTGCGCGGAACTCCCGGCTATGGTACGGGCACTCAGGGCCGGCTGGAGACACTCATGCGCCACATCATCTTCGCCATCGTCGCGAGCCTGCTGTTCACCGGATGCAGCAACTACTGGTGGGCTGTCCCCTTCCTCCCCATCGCCCGATTCGACCACCCGAGCACCCGGTCCAACACCCAGCCCGCCTACAGGGAGCCGCC
>NZ_JABXEM010000491.1:0-3083 GCF_013372595.1 Myxococcus sp. AM011 | reverse complement strand
CTCCCCTACTCCTCCGCCCCACCTTCGTCGTCGGACAGGTCCACCTTGGGCGTCACCGTGCCCGGCGCCACGGGGCCGAGCGCGCGCTCTATCGCGGCGAACTCCTCCGGCGCGAGCGTCTCCGCGCGGCGCATCGGGTCGATGCCCGCCGTCTCCAGCGCGGCCAGCATCACCGCGGGCGTGGCGAGCGCCTTGTCGGACTTGAGGGAGTTGAGCAGCGTCTTGCGGCGCTGGGCGAACGACGCCTTCACCACGCGGGTGAAGCGCGCCTCGTCGATGATGGGCGCACGCGGCGTCTTGCGGCGCGTGAGCGACAACACCGCGGAGTCCACCTTCGGTGGCGGATGGAAGCGCCAGGCCTCCAGCGTGAGGACGTTCTCCGCGTCGAAGTGCAGGCCGAGCAGCACGGTGAGCAGGCCGTACTCGCGCGTGCCGGGCTCGGCGGCGAGCCGCTCCACCACTTCCTTCTGCAGCGTGAACACGGCGCGGGAGACGCGGGCGCGCTGCTCCAGCACGCGGAAGAGGATGGAGCTGGAGAGGTGATACGGGAGGTTGCCGACGACGGCGACCTCGGGCGCACCCGCCACTTCGGCGAAGTCCACGGTGGCGGCGTTGCCGGCCACCACGCGCACGCCGGGGATGGCCTCCTTCTCCAGCACCGTCACCATGTCCCTGTCCCGCTCCACGGCGGTGACGAGCGCGCCGGTGGCGGCGAGGAAGCGGGTGAGGTGGCCCAGGCCGGGCCCCAGCTCGACGACGGGCTCACCGGCGCGCAGGTGCAGCGCGTCCGCGATGGCCTCAAGGGCCTCCTCGTCTCCGAGGAAGTTCTGGCCCCAGCTGTACTTCGGGCGAAGGCCATGGCGCTTGAGGATGTCTCTGGGCGATTCCAACCGGGTGTCCTTGCTCACATGCGCCAGGCGGGGTCTGCCGCCAGACGGAAGTCTCCGCGCAGACCGCGGCGCCAGGCCTCATACCCCGCGACGGCGATCATCGCGCCATTGTCCGTGCACAACCGCACCGGCGGCAGGAACATGCGCAGTCCCCGCTCCTCGGCGCGCTGCTGACACAGCGCCCGCAGCCGCGAGTTGGCGGCCACGCCTCCACACAACACGAGATTCTTGTGGCCCAGCCTGCGCGCGGCGGCCACCAGCTTCTTCGACAGCACGTCCGCCACCGCCTCCTGGAACGAAGCGCACAAGTCGTTCAGCGCCTGTCCCTGGGGCACGCCGTGCTTCTGCACGTGGTGGAGCACCGCCGTCTTCAACCCGGAGAAGGACACGTCGAAGTTGTCCCCCGGCAACGCGCGCGGGAAGCGGATGGCCGCCGGGTCACCCTTCTTCGCGAGCTCGTCGATGGGCTGTCCCCCCGGGTACGGCAGCCCGAGGATGCGCGCCGTCTTGTCGTACGCCTCGCCCGCGGCGTCATCGCGCGTGCTGCCCACCAGCTTGTAGTGGCCGAACGCCTGCACGTCGTAGAGGCTGGTGTGTCCCCCCGAGACGACGAGGCCGAGGAACGGCGGCTCCGGCGCGTCCTCCAGCAGCCGGATGGCCAACAGGTGGCCCTCCAGGTGGTTGGCGCCGACGAAGGGCTTGCCGGTGGCGAGGCTCAGCCCCTTGGCCACCTGGAGCCCCACCAGCAACGCGCCGATGAGGCCCGGGCCGGAGGTGACGGCGATGAGGTCCACGTCGTCGAGCGTCTTCTGCGCGCGCGTCAGGGCCTCGTGGATGACGGGCATCACCTGGACGATGTGGTTGCGCGACGCCAGCTCCGGCACCACGCCGCCCCAGCGCCGGTGGATGTCCACCTGGGTGGAGACGACGTCCGACAGCACCCGCCGCCCGTCCTCCACGACGGCGGCGGCGGTCTCATCACAGGAGGTTTCCAGGCCGAGGACGAGCAAGGCGACTCACTTCACTTCCAGCAGGACGGGGAAGGCACCGCGAGGTCCGCCGCCCACTCAGTTGCCGAGCGTCTTGAGCATCGTGCGGACCTCGTTGGCGGATGCCCCCGAGGGTTCCAGCATCAAATACTTCTTGTAGGCGTCGGCCGCCTGGGAATTCTTCCCGATGGACTGGTAGGCCATGCCCAGCGACAGCCAGGCCCGTGAGTGCTTCTCGTCGTCGCGCACGACATCCACGAGCAGCTTCGTGGCCTCGCGGAAGGCCGCCTCGGACTCGAAGCCGTTGACCAGGGAGATGCCCAGCCCGGCCTTCGCCTCCGTGGAACCCGGTTTGAAGACCAGCGCCTTGCGGAAGAACGCCGCCGCGGACTTGTACCGACTGCCGACGATGGCGGAGCGCGCCTGCTTGAGGAGCCCCGCGTACTCCACCTCCGGGTCCACCGGGGCCTGCACGGTGCCGGAGTCCGCCGCGGTGGGCGGCGCCTCCACCACGGCGGTGCCCGCATCGGGCTCGGCGGCCACGGGCGTCTCGACGACGGCCGTGCCGGAGTCCGTCGCGGCGGGCACCACGACGACGGCGGTACCGGAGTCCTTCGCGACGGGCGCCTCGACGACGGCGGTGCCAGAGTCGGCCTCGGCGGCCACGGGGACAACCACGTCCGGGGGCTTCGGCGGCGGCGTCTGGACGGCCTCCACCTTCGGCGGTTCAGGAGGCGGCGTGTCTTTCGGCTTGTCGCCTCGACCTCCCATGACGACCACCGCCGCCACCGCGCCGATGAGGGCCAGCGCCCCCACGACGTAGAGCCCCGTGCGCCTGGGGCGAACGGGCGTCCCTTCCGAATCAGAGGAAGCCAGGCTCGACGGCGTCACCGTGGGCGCGGGCGACGGAGAGGCGGTGATGACGGGCGTCGGCGACACCACGGGCGTTGGCACCACCGGGGTGACGAGCGACGGAGGCGGCGCGGACGGCGTCGGCGGCTCCTCGGGGATGGAGGGCGCGGCGACGGGACGCGCGGGAGCCCCATGCCCCGGGTACGGGGGCAGCGCGAGCTGCTGCGGCGGCGTCGCGGGGACCTCCTCGACCTCCGCGATGGTGTCGACATCGGCGGCGGACTCGTTGCCGCTCACCAGTGTCACCTCGGAAGACGGAGGCGCGGGCGTCGGAGGAGGCACGGGCGGGAAG
>NZ_JABXEM010000490.1:0-3114 GCF_013372595.1 Myxococcus sp. AM011 | reverse complement strand
CTGTTCGACTACATCGAGGTCTTCTACAACCAGCAACGCATGCACTCGGCAATCGGCTACGCTGCGCCGGCTGAGTTCGAAAGAGCAGCGGCGTAGTCAACCTGTCCACCGAACCGGATCACGCCCAGACCGACAATGGATGTGAAGCAGGGGTTGGCCCAGTTGCGCCGCGAGCCGAAAGTGCTGCGGGATGTACGCGACAGTCTCTCAAGAGCAGCAGCATGGTTCGCGAAGGAGAGCATCGGAACGACGGGACGCTGTGAACACATACGGATGAGCACGCGCCATGCGTGTCGATCTGAATTACGAAGCCTTGGTGCACTGGCATTCAGCCGAGAGCAGCTCAAGAGCCGTGTGTGCTTCGTCCACGAATCCTTCATGGGGGGGCGTCTTCTCCGTAAGGATGCTCGCAAGTTCGTTCGCGGTTCGCTTAAGAAGTTCCCCAAACATCCGCTGGCATTCTGGCGCGTGGCCGTCGAACTTGGCCTTGAGCCTCGCCACAGGTGAAGGAGGGAGCGGGGGTTGGGCTTTCGGTGCGTTCAACGCCTTCAAAGCGCGGCTCACCTGTGCCGAGTGCTTCCCAGCCAAGTCGGGCGATTTGAGCGCGCATTTCAAGACCGCGCGGATCCGGTCGGCCGCGAGCATCTGAAGGAATCCGGCATCTCCAGCCCGCTGCATGCTGTCGAGCTTCTCGCGCCTCAAAGGATACGCATTGTCGAATTGGACCCACGTGGTGATCGGAAAGCACTTCTCTTCCTTGGGCTCGATTCGATAGCATTGACAAGCTGGGCATCCACACGCGGCGGTAGTTTCACCCGAGTACCGTTTGGCTCCCTGTGATGTGGTGAGTGCAGCAACGAAGAAGTCAGCGGGCTCAACAATCTCGTTTAAGAGTACTAAGAACTTTTTGCGCTCGCCCGCGCCGTCCTTAAAGTCGATATTGGCCCACCAAACAGCCCCCGTGCCGTATGGGTTCATTACTCAAAGAGCGCGGCAGCTTCCCGCGCCTCCTCCGCGATCAACTCGGCTTGTTCCCGGGTAATCGATCCCGCCTTGGAGTCCAAGGCCAAGAGGTAAGGAATCAGCGCATCGGGACGCTTCTCAACCTCAAAAACGCGGTACCAGGGAGCGCTTTTATGGTGAGTCACTTCCGTCATGTCCTTAGCACCGGCATCTCTGTAGATCTCGGCCAGGAGATTCAGCGCATTTACCTCGCGCGGCGTGAAGTAGGATTCGTCAAAAGCTACGCGCGGCATGATCGTCAGCCCTCGATCCTTGAAGTCTGGGTCGGGCTCTGAGGTGCTCGCGACTTTGAACGCGAGCGCGTCTTTCATGTCCGCCTGAGGGCTCTTCAGTTCCTCGAAGAGTGCCTTGGGCACGGGGCCCATTTTCCAAGCAAAGTAGTCGAGCCCTGTTGCGGGCTTCCCTGTCTCCCGGAAGATCTTGAAGTCGAAAAGGAAGAGGAGCTTGAAGAGCTTGAGCTTCTTGCAGTCCTTCGTGGACTTCGTGAAGAACACGATCGCGTGAACGAGTTTCTCGCGCGCGTATGGAGGGGTTGCGGCCATGGCGTCAGCCCTATTCTCCCGGATGAGGGCGCATAGTTTCCAGCATCACCCTGACGTGCAGAGGCGAACTACGAGGTGACTCGCCTAACATCTCGTAAACACTCAGGTCCCTCTTTGTTGAGTTCCAGTTGGCGGGCCAGCACGAACCCGCGCGAGCCATGATAGCGCCCAAGAGACCGAAATGAGGATGAAGTGCCGCATCGCGGACCATCTGTCGCGCAAGGGGAGGACGCGCGGCCTTCCTGGCCCCCGCTTAAACGCTCCCCTAGAGAGCTCCCTTATAGTCGATGGCCTCTAAGCGATAGGTTCCTCGACCTACCACCTATCGGGCGGATGTCGGCGTCAGCCGAATGTCGGATGGCAGCATGCTGCATCCCTGATGGAAGGAACTCCTCGCGTAGCAGCGAGTTCGCACGCCAAGTAATGCACCACGTCCCATCATAGCTTCGGCTGGAGCACTTGGTACCAGCGTAGTGGAGCCTGCCAGGACGAGCGTAGACGGCTCCCAGTTTCAGGCAGCGCGGTCCCCATGTCCCCGAAAAGAAGTGGGCCGAAGGCCTTTGTCTCCCGGTGGAGGCCTGCGCCGACGTGCCACTTCTTCCCGTATCCACCGACTACAGCCACCGAGACTTCGACGCCCTGCGCGCGCGCCTCGTGGCGCTGACGAAGAGTGTCTTCCCGGACTGGAGCGACTTCGACGTCGCCAGCTTCGGCACACTGCTGCTGGAGATGTACGCCTTCATCGGCGACGTCCTCGGCTTCTACCAGGACAACCTCGCCCGCGAGTCGCGCCTCGTTTCGGCCACCCAGCGCCGCAACGTCATCGCCCTGGCGCGCATGCTGGGCTACCGGCTTCACGGCGCGCAGGCGGCCACGGCCGAGGTGGAGCTGCGTCTGGCCCAACCTCCCGCAGCCACCGTCACCTTCCCCGCGGGAACCGTCGTCCGCACCCAGGAGGTGACGGAGGCCGTCCGCTTCCAGCTCCTCTCACCCGTCACCATTCCAGCCGGCGCCAACCCGCCGCGCGCCCTCGCCGTGGTGGAGCACTCGAAGACGCACACCCAGCTCTTCGACGCCCGAGGCCTCGCTGACTTCGAGGCGCACCTGGACTTCGCGCCCTACCTCGACGGCTCCGCCCGCGTGTCCACCGCCCAGGGCGCATTCACCGAGGCCGACACGTTCCTCAACTCGCGCGCCGTCGACGCCCACTTCCTCGTCTCGGTGGACCAGGGGGACAAGGCCACTATCCGCTTCGGCAACGGCGTCAACGGCCTGCCTCCGGCTGGCACCGTGGCGGTGGTGTACAAGACGGGTGGCGGCTCGGCCGGCAACGTGGACGCGGGCCGCCTCGTCGTCGTGGAGGGCAGCTTCCGGGACGTGCACGGCCACGCGGTGCAGGTGGCCGTCCATAACCCCTTCCCCGCCTCCGGCGGCGCAGACAGGCAGACGGTGGCCTCCGCGAAGCTGCTCGCCCCTGAGAGCCTCCGGGCCCTGACGCGCACCGTCTCCCGCGAGGACTTCGAAATCAACGCCCGGCGCCTGCCCGGAG